>JASLZV010000009.1 GCA_030754715.1 Phycisphaerae bacterium | reverse complement strand
GTCGTGGAGATATGCGCGGCGTACAGGACCTTTTTTCCCGTCTGCTCTTGGGCCCGCAGCAGCGCCTCGGAAACCAGTCGCACCCGCCTGCCCAGTGGGCAATACTCCGGGTTCATCATCTTCTCGTCATCTTTGATGAAACAAATCCCGCCCAACGCCGCCTTGTAGCTCAGGTCGGCGACTTCCTCGGGCGTCATTCCCGCGGTGGGTTTGACGATCGTGCCGATCATCAGTTCATCGGGCCCTATATCCATAAGTTCGCGCGTGCCCTTGACGCCAAAGCCGGGCCCGGCAAACCTCTCCATCATCGCGGGCGGCACGGAGAAATCCACTAACCGGGACTTCTCATACGCCGCCAGAGCAAAGGTCGGGCCGCCGATCATCGACAGCCACAGGCACGGAAACGCCGACTCGGCGATATCCATGTTCGAAACAGGATACAGCAGCGAGATATATCCCCGACCGAGTCCGACAGTCTTCACGTCCAGGACCTCACCCACCGAATCATCGTAAAGCCCGGTCGGCCTGCCTTCAGCCGTCCATCTCGCCGTGGTTTCCAGAACCACGAGGTCATCCGCCACTTTGGCCAGGTCGCCGGCTGTCTCGATATAGTACGTTGCAGCAACGGAATCTTCCCGACTATGACGCGTCATCTCATCAACCTCCTGAAACAAGACGGTTTGGTCTCGAACGGCGTTCACTTCGCACTGTCAATCACTCAGAGAAACCGCACCGGGACGTAATCCTTCGACTTCTTGTCGATAAACTGCACGGTCAGGCGCGCGAAGCGAGGCCGCCCGTTTTCAATCCGGATCGGCGGCCAATCGTCGCCTATCAGCGGACGGGCATAGCGAACGAAGTCATCCGTCACGTCCAGCCCGTCCTGGGAAATCCACTCGGCCGGCAGGTGACGCACCGAGTTGGCCACCTTCTCCAGCGGCGCCTTGTCGTAGCGGACCGAATACGTCTCGCCCTCAGTGCGCAGTAGGGTCGCCATCCAGCCGCTGCCTTCCTCGACGCCGATTTCGACGGCCTTCCTGCCGACTTCGTACGCCTCGTCGATATCCACGTTCGAGGCGTAGATTGAGGTCGAACGCTGAAGTACACCGGGCACCTGCCAGGTCGCCTGGCCCCGGGCCCTGTAGCCGCGCTCGTTCAGGTAGTTCGCCACCACCTGCGCCACGGCAAACCTGCTGGCGCCGTACTCGATGTGACCGAAACCGTCGTGCGCCTCGCCCAGCGACCCGACGTCGAAGCCTTCACTCACGACCACGATGCACCGTCCGCTGCCGATGAGTTCGCGGTTTACGTTGTCGGCCAGACTCTCGAGCGTGTGACCCGATTCGGTCGTGTATATTTGAAGGGGCATTTCACGGTCCGGGTCCCCAAGGCGGGAGGCCGCCGGAATAAAGCCCGCGGTCCGGCCCATAGCCTGAAGCACGCAGACGCATTCCGACGTGCTAATGCCACGGCTCTCCTCATTGATGCTTTGGATAATACTGGCCCAGTAACGCGCCGCGCTGCCGTAGCCGGGCGTGTGGTCTATCAACTTGAATTCCGGGTCTCCCACGTCGTTGTCGATCGTCTTGGGAACACCCGTAACGACCAGGTCCAGGCCGTGTTGGCGCGCCAGTCGCCCCACCCTCAGGGCGGTGTCCATAGAGTCGTTTCCGCCGATGTAAAAAAAATAGCCAACGTCGTGGGCGCACATGACTTCGATGATCCGCTCGAAATCCTCCCCCTGTTCCGGCGTGAGTTTGTAACGACACGTTCCGATCGCCCCGGCCGCCGGCGTGTAACGCAGCAGTTCGGTCTCTTCGCGCGGCTGGGCGCCCAGGTCGATCAGTTGTTCCTGCAGTATCCCCTCCACGCCGTGCCAGGCCGCGTAAACGTTGTCAATGTGATTGGGATAATCGCGGCATGCCTCCAGAACTCCCTCAAGGGAAGCATTGATGACCGGTGACGGCCCACCCGACTGCGCAACCAAGGCATTTTTGCCCATCACTCCCGTCTCCGCTATTCCAGAATCGTATTCCCGCTCGACAGGCCGCAATCTGCCCAGCCCGGCCGTCTTTGGTCGCAAGCATTGTCGCCATATTCCCCGGCGAATCAACAGAAACACAATCAGAGACGCCCGCCCTTCGTAACCTCCGTAACATTGTGGACCTCCGTGACCTCCGCGCCTTGACCCGCTATAATCACCTCGAAAGGAAACCTCCCATGAAAAAGCAACTGAGCATCTTCCTGGCCGGCGTGATGGTCCTGGCCCCGCTGGCCGTCACCGCGTGGTTGATCGTGTGGATCGGTTCAAGCCTCGACGCGCTCGGCCGCCACATCCTCCCCAACGTCGCCCTGCCGCCGGGAGCGGGCGCGATTATCCTGATCGCCGCGGTGTACCTGGTGGGTCTGGCCACACGGTTGTGGGTCTTTCGGGGACTGCTCAACATGCTGGAAAAATTCGTAACCCACATGCCGGGCATCAAGACGCTCTACGAGTCGGTCCGCGACCTCCTGCAACTGTTCGGCGGCGACGCCAAGCGGATGGGCAAAGTCGTCCAGTACACCCCGCCCGGGTCCGACATGACACTGCTGGGCATCCGCACAAGCGACCAGCCGCCCTACGGCGCCGTCGATCCACAACGCCACACCGTGGCCGTCTATCTGCCCTTCAGTTACATGTTCGGCGGAATCACCGTCTATTGTCAGCCGGACCGCATTAAGGAAATCGACATGCCCGTCGAGCAGTGTCTCAAACTCTGCGCGACGGCCTTCGTGGGGGCAAAGGAACAAGCCGCCAAGCCCGACTCGCCGTGACGCGCCGCAACCCCGCCGCAGCGGCGGTCGTGGGCAAGAGCATATCTGGGAAATCCCGCCTGAAAGGAGATCCGGCAACATGAATTATGTGCCCAAAACGTCCCCAACCGTGTCGCCTGGACTGGTTGTTCTTCTGACGCTGGCGATCGCCTCGCCCGCCAATTGCAGGGCGGACGTGGATGCCGGCCTGGCCATCGTCATACCAACAGACAGCGTCGAGCAGATGCGTTTTGCGGTCGGCGAACTCCAGAAGTACCTCAAGGAAATCCTCGGCTGCGAAGTGCCCATCGACAAAACCGGCGATGCCGTGAAGGGCAAGTGCATTCGCCTGTGCCCGGAGCAGTCCGGGCCCAAGGCGACTTTGGGCAAAGAAGGCTACTCGATAAAGACGCGGGGCGGACAGTTGGTGATAACGGGCGGGCTGCCGCGGGGGATCTCTCGGCTGCCGCTGGTTCACGCCGAAATGCCGGCGCATCCCGAAACGCGACCAGATCGTTCTTCCGCCAATCGACGAGACCTACACCCCGCCGCTGGAATATCGGCACAGCAACAATCTGCCGACATACAACAATGACTGGGCGGCCAAGCAGACGAGTCTCCAACACCCCCTGTCCCGAATCCCCCCACCGGAAATAGACAAGCCCGAGTTGGGGCGGCTAGAATATGAGGATGGGCGATATGGCGCATATCGGTAATGCCTGTAAGTGCTTAGAAGTCAAGCAGAAGGAGTTTTTCGGCAGGAACAGGAAACAACAGCTTTTTTTGTGCCCATTTTGCCTGGATAGCTGTTATAATATACTAATTCGATTATTCACGCATCGTACAATCGCCGGACCTTTGGTGTAATTCCTCGATTCAGAGGAGCTTTTCCCACCTGAGAGTCAATTAGCCGTTGGCGTTTTGACCGGAAGGGCCGCGAAATGTTTCGCCGCCCGACCGCTGGCACAGATGCAGTTGGGGCGCTCGCAGGAAATGTCGGGCGCAATGGGAAGGGGCCAGCACGAACAGGTCGTGCGCCCTGTTTCCCGAGAGCCCGACGCGGCAACCCACATGGAGTCGCATTCTTGCACCTCCCGCCGCGATTGGAGCTGATCGGCCCTGTGGGCTTTGTCAGGTTGCAGTTTGTCCATTCAGAATAACGTAAAGTTCTCCGATTTCCCTTTGCGGGAAACCATTCACCAAAGCATCCGCCAGGCTGGTTATGAGTGTCCTACACCCATCCAGGCGGCTTGCATTCCACCCGCACTGGAAGGCAAAGATGTCATCGGCCTGGCCCAGACGGGTACGGGCAAGACGGCTGCCTTCGCCATCCCGATCATCCAGCGACTGACCGGTCGCCCGGAACTGGGCGCTTTGGTACTGGCCCCCACACGCGAGCTGGCCGCCCAGACAACCGTTATGTTCGACCAGCTGGGCAAGTCCAGTGGCATCCGTGTCGCTACCATCGTAGGCGGCGTGCCGATGGAGGAAGACGACGAAAGCCTGCGGTCGTGGCCCAATGTCTTGGTTGCCACGCCGGGAAGGTTGAACGATCACATTGAAAACGGCAGGGTCTTATTAGCGGAGATCGAAGTCCTGGTCGTTGACGAAGCCGACCGAATGCATGACATGGGGTTCATCCCGCAGATCCGCCGAATTCTCGCGGCGTTGCCCAAAAAGCGACAGACGATGATGTTCACAGCCACGCTGCCCGGCGACGTGGAACAGATAGCCCGCAAGAGCATGCGCGATCCCGTCCGTATCCAGATCGGACAGTGTGCCCCCGCCCATCGTGCACGACAGGAGCTCTTCGAACTGGCCGAAGAGGCCAAAGGCCCCTTGCTGATGAAACTCCTAGCCAAGACCACCGGTCGCGTGCTGGTGTTTGTGCGGACCAGGCGAGGCGTCGAACGACTGGCCCGCACAATCAACTCTCGCAGGTTCAAGGCACTGCGGATTCACGGTGATCTCGAGCAGGTCCGTCGCGACAGGGCCTTGGCCGACTTCCGCAACGGGCTCTGCCATATTCTAGTAGCCACCGATATCGCCGCCCGGGGCTTGGACATCAGCGACATCGAGCACGTGATCAACTACGACTTCCCGCATAATGCGGAGGATTACATACATCGTATCGGCCGAACAGCCCGCCTGGACGCCAGCGGCCTGGCGACCAGCTTCATCACACGGGACGATTCCCGGTTCGTCAAATATGTGCGCAACCTCATCGGCGACAAGTTACCTCCCCCTACGCGGCTCGAGAGCTACGTGGCCTCAACACCAAAGGCCATGGGTCCCCGCCGTTCTCCTTCACGCGGCTCGCGGCGGCGTACCGGCTCCAGGAAGCAATAGAATGACCCGGCAAGGCCGCGGCGGCGTAATACGCCTCAGCCGTGCCGGACGCATTTTCTTGTGAAGTAAGTGACATGGACGGTTTTCAGCTCATTGCAACAACAACAGCCGGCCTTGAGGCGTGCACCAGGCGCGAACTCCAGGATATGGGTTTTCCCGACGCGAAGGTCTATTCTCCCGGACGCATCCTGTTTGACGCCGGGCCCGCGGGCCTGGTCCGGGCGAATCTGTGGTTGCGGACGGCTGATCGGGTTCTGCTGGTGATCGGTTCGTTCGATGCCCGCGATTTCGGCGAACTATTCGACCGAACATACGCATTGCCGTGGCCGCGGTGGATCCCCGTCGATGGGAAGTTCCCTGTTTGTGGGCGGAGCTACAAAAGCCAACTCTCCTCTGTCCCCGCCTGCCAGAAAATCGTCAAGAAAGCGATCGTCGAAAAGTTACGCTCAGGTCATGGGGCAAGCGAATTGCCCGAAACGGGCGCAACGTACACTGTCGAAATTGCAATGCGCGAAAATGCCGCGCTGCTTACAGTCGACACGACCGGCCCGGGATTGAACAAGCGCGGATATCGCGCAGCCGCTGGCCCGGCACCAATCAAGGAGACCCTCGCCGCGGCCATGGTGCAACTGAGTTTCTGGAACCCCGATCGCCAGATGATCGATCCCTTCTGCGGCAGCGGAACGATTCCGATAGAAGCTGTGCTGATCGGCAGGAACATTGCCCCAGGCCTGAACCGCCCTTTCGTTGCCGAAGAGTGGGACGCGATTCCGCATGGCTGCTGGAAAACCGAACGCGACAATGCACGCGACCTGATAAAACCCGCTCTGCCTTTGAAGATCATCGGAACCGATATCGAACAGAAAGCGATCGCCCTTGCCGGCCATCACGCCGAACTGGCGGGCGTCGGAGACGATATTCACTTTCAGCGGAAGCCGTTCGACCAACTGGCGACAAGTCACGAGTATGGCTGTCTCATCTGCAACCCGCCTTATGGAAAGCGATTCGAAAGCAGTTCGGACATCCTGGCGATGTACCGATCTATGGCGGACGTTTTCCGGACGTTGAAAACGTGGTCGTTCTACGTGATTACCAGTGTGGATCTCGAGCAAATTCTGGGCCAGTCTGCCGATAGGCGCAGGAAACTGTATAACGGCCAGATCGAGTGTACATATTACCAGTTTCATGGCCCGAGGCCTCCGAAGGCCTCCTCGCTTCAGGAGAATTCTGCACAATCGCATGAGACAATCGCCCCGGCGTTCGGCGGCCTGAATGAAAAAGTCTTGCGGCAGGCCGAAGTGTTTGCCGATCGCTTACGAAAGATGGCCAGGCACCGGCGGCGATGGCCCGGCAGGGGTATCTCCTGCTATCGCATCTACAACCGGGACATCCCGGAAATCCCCATCACGGTGGATATTTATGAAGATCGCCTGCACATCGCCGAATACGATCGTCCTAACGATCGCACAATGGCAGAGCAGGGCGACTGGCTGGATATGCTCGTTACATCCGCCGGCGAAGTGCTTGGAATCCCACAGGAAAAAATCTATCTCAAGAGTCGCCAAAGACAGAGAGGAAACCATCAGTACGGCAAGGTCTCGCAAACCCGCAATGTCTTTATGGTTCACGAAGGCGGATTGACGTTTGAAGTGAATCTCTCGGACTACCTCGATACGGGTATATTTCTGGATCATCGCAACACCCGCGAAATGGTTCGCAAGGAATCAGCCGGCAAGCGAATGCTGAACCTCTTCGCCTATACCGGTGCATTTTCCGTTTATGCCGCTGACGGCAAAGCGATATCCACCACGACGGTGGACCTTTCAAAGACGTATCTCGATTGGGCTAAACGGAACTTCTCAGCCAACGGGTTTGAAGGTCCGCAACACAGGTTTGCCCAGAGTGACGCTGTGGCGTTTGTTCACTCCCACGCGCCGGCAGAGCACTACGATATCGCGGTGATCGATCCGCCGACGTTTTCCAGCAGCAAGCGAACCGAAGACGTTTTTGATGTACAACGAGACTATAGCCGACTGCTCAACGCTACGGCAAAACTCATGCCCAGAGGCGGCGTTATCTACTTCTCCACGAACTTCCGACGGTTCAAATTCGATCCGGACACGCTGGCAGGCCTGGCAGCCCATGAAATCTCCAACCAGACCGTTCCCGAGGATTTTCGTAACAAGCGCATTCATCGCTGCTGGAGGATTACTGTGTAATCCTGCCAGAGGCCAGGATTGGGAGAATAGCCGTTTACATAAATCCACGGTGCAGCTATAATACCCACCCTCGCCCCCAGCCGCGGAACAGCCGGCTGTTCCGGCAGGCTCCCGGAGGACGATAATGAGCAGCGAATTAGGAATCCTTGTAATCGCAGCCGCTTCCATCGGCTTCGTTCACACGCTGATGGGGCCGGACCACTACCTGCCCTTCATCGTGATCGCCAAGGCCCGGAGGTGGTCGCTGGCCAGGACGACCTGGATCACGTTGCTTTGCGGCCTGGGACACGTCGGAAGTTCGGTGCTGCTGGGCGCGTTGGGCATTGCCGCCGGCATCGCCCTGACTCGTCTGAAACTGACCGAATCGGTCCGCGGCCAGGTCGCCGCCTGGCTGCTGACGACCTTCGGACTCGTCTATTGCCTCTGGGGCATCCGCCGGGCACTCCGCAACCGCCCTCACACTCACCGCCACCTTCACAAGGGCGGCGACCAACACGCTCACCGCCACGTGCACGACACCCGGCACGCCCACCCGCACGAGCAGCCCGGCCGCGGGGGCCTCACGCCCTGGGTGTTGTTCCTCGTGTTCATTTTCGGGCCATGTGAACCGCTGATTCCTCTGCTGATGTGGCCCGCCGCCGCCCGGAGCGCCTGGGGGGTCGCCCTGGTGGCGGCCGTCTTCGGCGGGGTAACCATCGCAACCATGCTCGCCGTGGTGCTGCTCTCGACGTTCGGACTCAGCTTTGTCCCCTTCAGGCGACTGGAACGATACAGCCACGCGATCGCCGGCGCGACGATCTTCCTGTGCGGCCTGGCCATCCACCTGGGCCTGTAAGCCCCCGTTTCCATCGCACAACAAGACGCCCCCGCCCCTGGGGCATCAACCGGACCAGCATCGCGCTTCGTCCACCATGGCAAGGTAGTTTCGCACCGGGATGTAGTTTGCCACCGTATTGCCTGAGCCGAGAGCGAATCGCCGCGGCATGCATTCATCCAGTATCTTTCTTACGTACACTCGCAAGTCCGGCTCCTCCATTCTCCCGAGATTGTCCACGTCCACGCCACCAAGGGCCGCTATATCTGGCCCGTGGCGATCCAGAAAATCCCCTATCGGGACAATCACGTCCTGGAAGGAGTGGAACGCGTCGATCCCAACGTCCTGGATCAGGTCGGCCATCACGCCCGCGACATTACCGCAGCAATGATACCAGTATGTCCTGCCGCGCTCGTGTGCAAGGGCGGCGTATTTAGTGAACCACGGAAACACGTTTCTTCTCAGAAACTCCGGACTCATCATGGTGGCCGTCTTGAACCCCAGGTCATCGGCGTGGAAAATCGCGCCGACCTCGGGGTACTCAAGGGCCTGGCTGTAGTAATCGTATACTTTTTGCCCCCAGCGTTCGAAGACGGCCTCGACGAGTTCCGGATCGTCCACCGACAGCATGAACAGGTCCTGGTAGCCCAGGAACCTCTCGAGGATCATTTCGAAGACCGACGCTATCACCACCAATTTCATGCCTTCCGGCAGGACTGCTCGCATCTCCTCGAGCCGCCTGAAATCGCCTCTGATTCCCTCCCAGTCGATACGCTCGAAGTCGTCCCGGTTCTTTATGATGCCTCCGCCTTCCTCAACCCACCGCCGCTGGCCGCGGGAAAGCCCTGCCGTGTCGGCGGCCCTCCTGTCCTTGAACTGCGGCATATTCCTGAACCCCGACCCGCCCGGAGCGAAGTCGTAGCCCATTCTGGCGTAGAAATCGACGTGCTGCCGCGCGAACGCCCTGCGCGTCTCTTCGGTGTCGTCGACCCATTTGTTCCCGAAGATCTCCTCTGTCACGTAACGCTCCATCTCCTGATCAACACCCAGTTCCACCAGGTGAACGCGAGAAGGCTGCGCCTGGCCGGTTATCACCCTCTCCAACTCCTGAAAATTCGCCGCCGCGTTCGGCTTTGCTTTCATAAAAGGCCTCTTCGAACAGATCGGGATTCCCGTGAGGTACAACAGCCCTTGCCTCTGCGTTGACACGTCACATTTCAAGATACGCAGCACGGAGTTCAAGGAATAGATAGATAATCACGGCAATAAGCAGCAAAACAACAATTCCCGGGATGAACAGCCACTTCTCTCCCAATGGAACCGCCTTTCTTCTGACGACGCCGAGAATGACACTCAGCGTTCCCACCCCGAGCGGGACGGTTATGAAAGGATTAAACGGAATAATGCCGCAAAGTAAGCGACTAAGTTCGTCCGGGATTTCAGACAGCGTCACATCGTTAAGCCAGAACAATGCCAGTATGTTTAAGACAACGGACAAAACTCCCACCACACCAAGGAGGATGGAGGGCTTGGCCTTGTTCCGGAAAAAGGCGAAGATGCCTCCAAGCGTTCCGAATACCGTGCCGACCACGCCCAGCATTACCATAACGCAGCCAACCTCCATCCCCCCGCCTTGCGCCAATATCAGCATTACTGTAGCCTCCTGCTCGTTACCACGTATTTATCACCATACTCAAACTTCAGTAAACGGTCTGCCCGCAGTTTGGGGGACAACACAATTAGGTATGGCGCCCCCCAAACTGACGAACTCACTCCAGATCCGCGTCAAAAGTAATCCTCGGTTTCCACCCCAATCGCTCCTCTGTCCGCGCGACATCCGCCGCTTTATAACCGCCGGGCGTGGCCATCACGTAGAAGCACTCGTAGCCGATATCCTCGGCCTCCAAAGCGCAGACTAAAGCCGAAGCCACATCGCGACGGTCGATCGTCCCCCAATAGTAACCCGTGACGGTCTTCCCGTTGTTCGCCACCATCCGCTCCGAGTCGATAATGCCCCAGGGCCTGATCACCGCGATCGACATCCCGTGTTGCTCGTGGAAATACCGCGCCAATTCCTCTTGCAGAACCTTCGACAGCGCGTAAGGCCCCGAGGCCTTGAGCGGATACAGGTCATAGCTCAAAAACGTCTCGGGTGGCGGCGGATAACCTGTATGCACCGCTCCGCTCGACGTGTGCACAAATCGCTTGATTCCGTGGACACGGGCGGCTTCGAGCAAGTTATACGCCCCGCTGACGTTGATCGTGAACCCCGGACCGTTTCGGCCATAGGTGGTCTCGGGCGCCATAATAGTATTGACCACCGCGTCCTGCCCCTCCATGGCCGCCGCAACGTCGGCGCAGTCGAGCACATCGCCTTTTGTCGCGTTATTGCACCCCTGGACGGCTCGAATATCAAAGGCCGTCACCTCGTGTCGCTCGCTGAGCAGATCCAATGTTACGCGGCCTACAAGTCCAGCCGCCCCGGCCAACAAGACGCGCATATATCCTGCACCTCCCGAAAAACTCGCCCTGCTTGAATTCTAACGACTTGCGATCATCGCCGACAAGCCCCTTTTCTCATACCTCATACGATCTCCCCTTCCAACATAGCATGGAGGCGATCGAATGCCTGAGGGCCCCAGATCGCCCCCCCACCAGTGCGGATATGCTTTTCGGGATAGACAGCGGCCAGATCCACCGAGGCAGACCGGGCGACTACTCGCCTTGAACTATTTT
Source organism: Phycisphaerae bacterium (assembly GCA_030754715.1). GTDB lineage: Bacteria > Planctomycetota > Phycisphaerae > SM23-33 > SM23-33 > JASLZV01. Next base: position 4,311 of record JASLZV010000009.1, on the reverse strand, counting down.
GCGAATCTCTTCCACAATGTCCGCATTAGCCAACGTCGTCACATCACCAATGTCCTTCTTATTAGAGATAGCCGCCAGGACACGGCGCATGATCTTCCCGGAACGGGTCTTAGGCATATCGGGCACGATATAGACGTGCTTCGGCCTGGCTATTTTGCCGATTGTTGTCTCGATAGCCTTCACAATCGCATCTTCCAGTTCTTTGCTGGGTTGGTAGCCCGGCCTAAGAGACACATAAACGTCCGGTGCCCGACCCCTTAATTCGTCCGCCAGGGGCACAACCGATGCCTCTGCGACCTCCGTGACAATAAGACAGCTCGACTCTAACTCCTTAGTGCCCAATCGGTGCCCGGCAACATTGATCACATCGTCAACCCTGCCCAAAATACGATAGTATCCATCTTGCCCCTGCATGGCCGCATCACTTGTGAAATATGGCCAGTCACGCCAGTCTTTACTATCCTTGTTTTTACAATACTTTTCATAGTACTGCGAAACGTATCGTTCACGATCTCCCCATATTGTCTGGAATGCACCTGGCCATGGGTTTTGGATGCATATATTCCCTGCTTTGCCGGCCCCCGCCGGAATCTCATTCCCTTCCTCATCGTAGATCACCGGATGGATACCAGGCATAGCCGGACCTGCGCTTCCCGGCTTCATACGTTGCATCGCTGGCATAGTGCTGCAGAGGAACCCTCCCGTTTCCGTCTGCCACCATGTGTCAACAATGACGGCTTCACCTTTACCGACGACCTGGTAATACCACTTCCACACCTGCGGTTCTATCGGTTCTCCCACTGTCGTCATGTGCTTAAAGTGATAATTATACTTCTTTGGCTCATCCGGACCGACTTTTCTTAACATCCGTATCGTAGTCGGGGCAGTGTGGAATATATTAACACCAAGTCGTTCGGCTATTCTCCAGGCACGCCCGGCATCCGGGTACGTAGGGACACCCTCGTACATGACGCTCGTTGCACCAAGCGACAGCGGACCGTAAACAATATATGAATGACCGGTGATCCATCCTATATCCGCCATGCACCAGTAAACATCCTCCGGATGAATGTCCTGGACATACTTTGATGTGCCTGCGGCATAGGCTAAGTAGCCGCCTGTGCTATGCTGACATCCTTTTGGCGTACCGGTCGTCCCGCTGGTATACATGAGAAAAAGAGGATCTTCAGCAGGCATAGAAACGGGCTCAACTTTTTCGCCGGCATAATCCTTCAGCAAATCCTCCATAAAGTGATCACGGCCATCCACTATCGGTGTCTCAGAAACATATTTCCCGGGATAACGCCTCCAAATCAGAACTTTGTCGATGGTTTGGCCGCTTTCTTGGGCCACCTTAAGGGCCGCGTCCGCTTTTTCTTTGTGATCTAGCAATTTACCGGACCGGTAGTAGCCGTCTATGGTTATCAGGACACGACTTCCAGAGTCGGCTATTCTTTTACCACACGCTGCGCCGCTGAATCCCCCGTATACCTCGGAGTGAATTACCCCGAGTCTGGCGCAGGCGAGCATCGTGATCGGAAGTTCCAAAACCATCGGCATGTGAAGGGTTACTCTATCGCCGGCCTTAAGTCCCCCAAAGTCTCGAAGAATTGCTGCAACCTCATTCACCCTTACGTAAAGTTCCTGGTAAGTTAGGGCCACATGAGGTTCTTCCTCCGGTTCCGGTACGTAAATAATTGCAGCCTTGTTCCTATACTTCGCCAGGTGCCTGTCAAGGCAGTTGTAACAAGCATTTATCTTTCCTCCTACAAACCACTTCCAGCAAGGGGCATCGCTCGTGTCGAGCGTCGTGGTCCAGTACTGATACCAGGTAAGCAGATCAGCGTATTCCTTATAGCATTCAGGGAAATATTCCAGGCCAAACCGCTCATAAATGCCATTGTCGGTCATATTTGCCTGGGCAATAAACTGCGATGACGGATACAAATAATCCTCCTCCTGCCAGTGAACCGCAATTTCCGCCTCGGTGACTTCCAGAGATTCTTTTCTGCGCATCATGCTGCCTTCCTTTCCTTGGACATTTTCCATCTGACCCTTGGCCGAGGGTCCTCGTAGTGTAGACCGTCAGCGATAACGGCAATCCTGAAGTTGCTCCTGCCAAAAAACTCGTCCTACTTAAATTCTAACGACTTATGCCAATTGCAAACATGTCCCCTCCCCATACCACCCATACCCAACATTATACCCACTCCTCCTCAGCTCCGTCCATTGCCGCTGGCTCGTCGGCTGCTATTCCGCTTGTATCTTCTTGATCGCCTCGCCGGCCACGGCGCGGACTTCGGTATTTTCGTCCTTCAATGCCTCGGTGAGTTGAGGGACGGCTGCCTTTGCGGCCGGACCGATCTTCCCTAGTGCCCGGGCGGCGGTCTCACGCACGCGCCAGTCCTTGTGCTTCAACGTCTCGACCAGCGCCGGGGTGGCCGCGGCGGCCTTCGGACCGATTCCGCTCAGGGCCTCAGCGCCCTCCAGGGGCTTTTCCTTCAATTCTTTTATCAGTACCGGCACGGCAGCCTCAGCCGCCGATCCGATCTGGCCCAGCGCCAGTGTCGCGGTGCGACGCACCTTCGCATTCTTGTGTTTCAAGTTCTTTATCAGGATCGGGACGGCGGGCCCGGCCACCGGGCCCATCTTCCCAAAGGCTCGCGCGGCACTTATGCGGACGTTGACCGGAGCGTGGCCTCCACCGGTGCGGACTTTGACGCGGCCTCCATGGATTCTCATCTGCTCGGTCCCGATGTCCATAAGTTTGATCATGCGGGGAATGGCCCTCTTGGCGACCGGTCCTATCTCCCCCAGCGCGTCCAGTGCTTTGGCGCGCAATTTCATATTTGGCCATGTCGGTGGGTTTTTCAGGTTCGGGTTCCAATGCAGGACTCTGATCAGTGCCGGGACAGCTCGCCTCGCCCCGGGGCCCATCCGGCCCAGCGCCCTGGCGGCGTTGCAATGTACGGACCTGTCCTTGTCCCTAAGGGCCTTGATCAGCGGATAGACCGCCTTGGGCCCGAGTTCTGCCATCGCCTCGATGGCGGCATTGCCTACATTGATGTCACGGTCCTTGAAGAATTCGATCAGGCCGGGCACCGTCCCCCGGACCCCGGTCTTCACGGCTGCATAGGTGGCCCACAGGCGAGTGATCTTGTCTTTATGTCTGGTGGCCTTGCCCAGGGCACTGGCAACACCAGCCACGCTGGCGGCGTCGCGTCCAACCTGCCCCAGGGCCTTGGCGGAATTGACGCGCACGTATCTTCGCTTGTCTGCCAGGCCGTCGAGCAGGGAAGGCACGGCCGGGCGCCCAAGTGTCCCCAGGACCAAACCGGCGCTGCGACTCAAAACTGCATCCTTGTCTTTCAGGGCCTCGTCGAAGGTCGGGATCACCTCATCGGGCTCAGGCCCGACCTGCCCCAGGACCTTGGCGATGACCGCACGCGCCGAACTGCTCTTCTTGTCATTCATGGCCTCGATGAGGGCGGGGACAGCCGCCTTGGCGTCGCCGCCCAATTGACCGAGAGCGATGGCGGCGTATTGGCGCACGTCGCTGTACTTGTCCTTCAAGGCCTCGATGAGTTGGGGGATTACCGCCTTTGCAGCCGGGCCGATTTTCCCAAGGGCCTCGGCGGCGAAAGAACGCATGTATCGGTCCTTGTCCTTCAAGACGCCGGCAAGGACGCCGACGGCCTCGTTGACCTCGGACGCCATCTTGGCCAGCGTGATGGCGGCCTCCTTGCGCACATTGACGTTCCTGTTCTGTAGTTTCACGATGAGCGATTGAATCTTCTGCTGTTGTGCCCGCGTTGCCTCCTTACTCTCGGCGCCGCCCCTGGCATATCCGCCCAAACCCAGGAACACAGCAACGAACACAGCAACGAACATTTTTGGCTTCATTGTTCTGACACCCTTCTCGACTCTCTTGTCGAGCTTCCGAACTGTCCCCGTCGCAACCATGCCCAGCATTCTACCTACCCCAACCCGACCTTGTCCACAGGCGGCGGATCGGATTAGGGACAAGCGGGCAAGGGACAACCTCTTTTCTGTCGAGTACCTGCGCCGTTGCCTATGGGCCGTAGATGATCTTCAACATCGCGACGATCTTATCGTCGCGCCATTCGGCCATTTCCTGCAGCGATTCACCTTCCATTCCCTCTTGGATGCCCTTTGTCAGGACTTCTTTTGTCTGCGCGGGCAGAGAGGTCCAGTCGGCCATGTCCTCCCACAGCTTGCTGAATGAGACGCCCACGTGATCGACGAAGTATCCGATGCCTCCTTCTCCGCCGCCGAGATGGAAAATCGTGT
>JASLZV010000099.1 GCA_030754715.1 Phycisphaerae bacterium | reverse complement strand
GCAGGTCTGGCAAACCAACTTGAACGAGGAGCGTATCAGGGAGTTAAAGCCACGCAAGGATGGCCGCATAAGCATTGCAGTCAAGCCAAAGAAGATAATCACACTGGAGATCATGTCGATCCGCGAGAAATAACACATCCTCCTGCAACACTGCCGGAGGTGGGACTCGAACCCACACTTGGGATGAACCAAACGGGATTTTGAATCCCGCGCGTCTGCCGATTCCGCCACTCCGGCGTCTTTGATTTACAAGGACTTACAGCAATCTTCAGTTTTGCCAAAACCCACTTGGGCAGGTTTTGGGTAGCGCGCGACCTCAAATCAGGCCGTGTGGGCGATCTTGTCCATCGCCCGCCGATGGGCCTCGGACACATCGCCCGTGTAGTGTCGTTCCAGCACATTCACGTTCGACCAACCGCCGAGATCCTTGACAATACTCCGATCCACACCTGCTCGCTGGGCAATCGTGCTGAACGACCGCCGCAGGTCATGAGGCGTACAATACCGAATCCCGGCCTTCGCAACAAGGGCCGTGAAGGTTCTCGTAACCCAGTCTGGCTTGTACAGCGTACCATCAGGCCACGTGAATACGTGCGGGAACTTCGGTAAGACCTGTCCGCCTCCGATGACATAGAATGCTACTGGTGGCCCCTTAGGCTCAAATTCCGTGTTTGCGACGGACGGCGGCGCGATTTCGAAAAATCCGAAAAAATGTGGCGTGGTTGCAAGGCTCATAGTCAGAAGTGCTTGACGACAAGCCACTTGAATTTCCGCACCCTACAGAATTGATTTTCTTATTTCCCCGCTTTTGCCGGATTTTCCAATAAACCTCGAAGTAGACGGGCTGGGCTGGTTCGGACATCTCATAGCGTACTTGCCCTTCAATACCCGCGAATATCGCGGAGGCCGCAAACATTGCGAATGCTGTGAACTCGGCCAACCGCTCCATGGCAGCCAGGGGCGCAGGGGCCTGGAGGCCTAGCAAGATCCGAATTCCAAGGCGGCCTGAAAATAGGCCTTGATGTTTTCGGGAGGGCTTTCCGGACGAATCGAGTCGGAGGTCCCAAGAATGAAACCGGTTCGGTCTTTGCCTTTGCCGGCCTCCAGTACGCGGCGCACCGTCTGGCGGACTTGGCCGGGCTTTTCGAAGCAAATCACGTTCACCTGGTCGAGGTGTCCCTTGAGACACACGCGATCACCGATGCGCTGCTTGGCCGACGCCAGGTCCACATCGCCCAGGGGTCGCGCCCCCAGAGTCTCGGCAATGTCCACGCCGGCCTCGGCCAGATCTTCCAGCACCGCATCCATCTTCCCATCGTCAAAGTAATCCACGTAGGCCTCATATGAATGGACCAAGTCCACGTTCTCTTTGATCAACGGCAGGAACAACTCACGAAAGTGATCTGGCGACCACATGCCCATCGAACAATTGTACCACGGCTCGAATATGAACTTTGCGCCCTGCTGCAAGACGCGTTTGAGGATGGCCTGGTGGTAGTCCTGGAAGATCCGCAGAAGTTGCCTGAGCAACTCGCGGTCGTCGTAATACATCATAAGCGCGTTTTCGACGCCCAAGGCATCCATCATGAACTGATCGACACCCTGCGTGGCCTTGACCAGAAGAACTCCCTTGTCGCCTATTGCCTCTTGCAGAAGGGGAATATCACCGATGTATGCGTTGTCAGGGCTGGGCAGGAGAAATCGGATTCTGTCTAGGTCGGCTCGGTCCTTGACCGGGGCTTCGCAGATGTGGTCGAAGCCGACGGGGCTGCCGGGGGCGGGGGTCAACCGACTGTCGGTAAGAACGCCTGCCGGGGTGTCGAATCGCCGGCGAATCTCGACGCTCCCGCCGTGCTGCCTGACCGCGATTTCCGCCTTCACGTTGGGCAAGTCGTTATAGGGCGCGGCGTGGGACAGAAGGTAGTTATTCTGCGGCACCTTGTACGTCGGCATCAGGTCGTGATCGAAGAGGTGGTCTCTAAACCAGATGCAGTGGTGAACACAGCAGCACCCACAGACCCCCTCAAGATAGTCGAAGTACCTTGGGCTGACGGGTACTCGGTCAACTTCCTGGTGTCGAATCGCCCGCAGAAGTCTTTCTCTTGATGTCATCTTTGCCACGGGGGGTTGTCTCCTGCGTTTTACCGTTTGAACTGACTCGACATTTCCCATATGGCCTCTGTCCAAGACCATAATTGGCGTCAAATTCTACCCTCAAGGCGTCCTTGCCGCTTTCACCCCTTGCGTTCTCCAGTCTTGCCGTCCGTGGCATCAACAAAAGCCTGTATTCATGCGGTCAAACGACGTACTATTGTACACGAATTGTACACGAATTGCAGTTTTGATTTGGGAAATCCGGGATAAAGAGGCACGCTCTACCCTCCAATTGCACCCCCCGGTCAGTATCAGTATGCTTGCAGTGCCAGTATTCCGTTGCAAGCAAAGACGGCCCAGTTCGCCAATTGGACGGACTTGATAGCCCATCGCACCATATTCTGATCGGCGGGGCCGACAGGGACGATCTGTGTATCCCTGCCTTCAACGCCCGACTGAAGGTCATTTCGGGCAGGATCACGGCCCGGTGCTAGGCAAATGTCCGTTTCTTGGAGTTCGGGAATAGTTCGACGGTCCCCGAAGCCGTGGTAGAATCATCGCACAGGCCCACGGCGGCTGTGGGCCAGAGTCTATCCGGGAAATCCCAGTAGAAAGGAAGTTGCCATGAGACCTCTATGTTTGGCTCTGGCCTGTTCATTGGTTGCTCTGGCTGCTGGCAGTTGCGCACCGGGCTCCCCGGCGGCTGAGCCGCTGGTGCTGGTTCAGGACGGCCAGGCGAAGGCGACAATCCTTCTGGCCCGGGCCCCCGGGATCGTCACCCAATTGGCCGCCTGCGAACTTCAGCACTATATCAAGAAGATCAGCGGTGCGACCGTGCCGATCGTCCCGGAGCCGGCGGAAGTCACCGGGACGGTCATTCTGGTTGGCGCGAGCGATGCCACCAAGGCACTGGGGCTTAAGAACGAGGATTTCAAGCAGACGGAATACCTTCTGGAGACCCGCCCCGGGATGCTGATCCTGATGGGCCGCGATGCATCCAAAGGCGGTGAATTAGACTACAAAGGGGATCTTTCGGCCTTTTCATCCCTTTGGCACAAGCCGCTGGGCAGCTGTTACGCAGTCCACACTTTCCTTGAGAAATGCCTGGGCGTCCGCTGGTATCTGCCCACGGAGATCGGCGAGGTGGTTCCGAAGCGAAAGACCATCGAGGTCCCGGCCATCAAGATCCGCCGAACGACACAGGCGTCGGAATACACCAGACAATATGCCATAAACAAGCAACTGTACGTTCACGACTATACCCAAGGCGGTCCGCAAGGCATGACCCTCACGGCTCTGGATTATGACCGGGATTACGACCTTCGATCCGGAATGCTGTACTGGATTCGTAACAAGCGATGCGGCTGTGAACCTCTCAGCGCCAACCACTCCTTCGTCGGGTGGGACAAGGCATTTGGCAAGGATCACCCCGAGTGGTTCAGCACCAAGAGTTGGGCCAAGATGCAGGAGATCATCAAGGACCCCTGGGGCTACCAGAAGAAGATCAATCCGGTGTTGTCCAATGGGGGCGTGTTTAGAAAGAAAGTTGAGATCATACGGGCATACTTTGACGGAAAACCCGCGCCGTTCTCCGGGGCCTACCGGACCGCAGGCGGAAAGACTTTTGGTATTGCACTCAATGACAACGGCAATTGGAGCCAGGACCCCGAGTGTGTCAAGCAGTGCGAGCCCCAGATGGGCGGGCGGGGCATGGTGTCCCGCTACTTCTGGAATTTCGTCAACCGGGTAGCCCGCGAGGTGGGAAAAACGCATCCCGAAAGTGAAATCGTCGGCCTGGCCTATTCGGGCTACACTCTACCCCCCAAGGAGCCCTTCAGGCTCGAGCCCAACGTAGGTGTTATCCTGTGCAGGTTCCCGATTGTCTACTGGGACCCGGGCTACAAGAAGTACGACTATGATCAGATCGAGACCTGGATCAGGTACGGCGCCAAGCACATCTACACCTGGGAGTACCTGGTCCACCCTGAGGTCCAAAACGACTTTCCGGATGTCCTGCCTCGAACGTATGCCGACGACGGCAAGTGGCTGCTGAGTCATCCCCAATACAAGGGCGGATACATGCAGATGTACAACTGGGGCATTGTATCCAAGGACGGCAAACGAAGAAGCATAGTATGGGAGAACCCTCAGTTTCACTTCTTCAACTTCTATTTCCGCTTGAAGTTGTATGACGATCCGTCGATGAACGTCCAAGACATGCTCAACGAGTTCTATGACCTGTTTTATGGGCCGGCCGCCAAACCCGCCCGCAGGTTCGTCGAGGCCATGGAGAATCGCTGGAACGACCGCAAGATGCGCAAGGCGTCGGGCTTTGGCCGGGCCAGCTACAATCTGCCCTTGGAGTTCTATTGGAAACACATGGGCAATGCACAATTCATCGAGAAACTCAAGCGGCTGATGGCGAATGTAAGGGCCGCCGCCCCGGAAGGATCAATCTATGCCAAAAGAGTGGAATTGCTGGACAAGGCGATTCTTGGGCACGCGGTTTTCAAGCGCCAGAAGTATCTAAAGTTGCTCGAAACAACAACCGGCTCCAAGCAATAGCCGCCAGGCAGCCCGGGTGTCAAAAGAGGACAGGAAAACCCGGCGAGATGGTTATGGAATAAGTCCTGTCGCTCCCGACAATCCCATCCGCACTGGCGGCAGGACAATCCAGAGCCCTCAGGCTTGACGACGGCCGCACCAACCCCTGTCCCCACCACCCCCAGCGGTAGAATGCTTCAGCCTGCACCTTGCTCCAGTCGGGGCATGGTCGTACACTGATATTTGCCCGGTAGCATTTTTTGGGCCGGGCGAAAAGGGCTGGAATATGGCACAAGTCAACTGCCCCAAGTGTAGAGACACGATATGAGCAAGAACAGGGACGCCGCTGCACCGCCTGTGCCTGCTCCGACGGAAACGCCCCCCGCCGTCTGAGCGACTGGCGCCAATCGCGTAAGTCAGGCGCACTTGTGGAGGTTTTCTGAGTCAGGGGCCGTCGGTCGAACCGCTGGGGCCAACAGATGCTGGGGGTGCGCTCAGTAGCAGGGCAACTTCCTGCGCCAGTTGGCATTGCCGAGGTCCGTGAAGCACTGGTCACTGACGACGATGCGGGAAAAGCTCATCAAGATCGGGCCGCAGGTGGATGGGTGTCCCTCCCCCCAATACCACCCGCACTCACGGCAGGGCAATCCGGAGCCCTTAGGCAACAAGTTTTCTAAGGCCGTTTTATCCTATTCCATACCGGGCCAAGCCGGGGTAGGGGGTGTCTTGACGCCAGCGCAAGTGACGCTACAATGAAATGGCTCGGCAGTCATCCGTCATAGCCGGGAAGTAACGGCAGCGTCGGTCTCCCCCCACCGGTGTTGCCGATTTCTTATGAGGCTTGCCCATCATCCGGGTGGCCTCGTTGCCCCATGCGATCCTGGGCCAGCCTCGCAAGTCCGGGGGTACTGTGGGGCAAACTTGGGCACAATTTGGGTAGCGCGCATGGCACAATCCGGCTCACGATCACTCAGGACCGCACAAGGGCCACCGACAGAAAGCCCTGATTCTACGGGCGATTACTGCCGATGACCCTTGTTTGCTCTCGTTGGCAAAACGCTCAAGATTCGATTTTGAATCCCGCGCGTCTGCCGATTCCGCCACTCCGGCTGTCGATTGTTCAGTCTATCTCTCGTGGCCGAAAACGCAAGGCATTGCAGACGGGAATATGCAGGCGTTTGGGTCACCGGTTAAAGCACATGAGGAAATCTGCCGACCGGCAGTACCGCTATTGCCGATCGGCAGGTCTGTTGCCATGTTTCTTGTGCGCGGTTCCTATACCCGGTTCCGTTTGGGCTCTAACGATTACTTACCGCTCACTCTTCGGGAATTCCCGGGCCACCTGGAGCTTCTTTGCCCGGATGGCGCCGGCGACGTCCCTGGCGGAACTTGTGCATTTTCTTCCGCAGTCGCGTCCTTTGATCCTCAGTCAGCACCTGACCGATCTTCTCGCGCATCTCCTTGTGGATGGCCCGTCGCGCTTCGCGGTCCTTGGCACCATCCATCTTCTCGCGCATTTCCTTTCGGATGCCCTCAATCTGTTCTCTTTGCTCCTTGGTCAGATTCAGACCGGCCAGTGGATCGTTTGCCCGTCGGCGATGTTCGAGCAATTCGTCCAACTTCTTGCGCTGGTCATCGGTAAGTATCTCATTGATCTCCTTGGCCGAGTCACGAAAGATCTTCCTCTTTTCTTCTCTGGTCCTGGCTTTTTCCAAAAGGCCTTTGGTCTCCTCGCGGATCGCTTTCATCCGGGCCTTCTGCTCTTCCGTCAGATCAAGATCCTTGAACGCAGCCATCCTACTGTAACGACGCTTGGCTATGTTTTCTCTCAGTTGCTGTTTTTGCTCGTCAGTCAGCACCTGCCCGATCTTCTCGCGCATCTTCTTATGGATGGCCAGGCGTGCTTCATGATCTTTGACGTTGGCCATCTTTTCGCGCATTTCCTTTCGAATGGCCTCAACCTGCTTCTTCTGTTCGGTGGTAAGATCCAACCCGGCCAATGGGTCATGCTGTCGCCGTTGGCGCTTAATCAACTCCTTTAACTTCCTGCGCTGCTCGTCGGTCAGTACCTCTCCGGCCTTACTAAATGACTCGCGAAGGATTTTTCCTTTTTCCTCTCTTGTCTTGGCTTTTTCCAAAAGGCCTTTGGTCTCCTCGCGGATCGCTTTCATCCGGGCCTTCTGCTCTTCCGTCAGATCAAGA
>JASLZV010000098.1 GCA_030754715.1 Phycisphaerae bacterium | reverse complement strand
CGATCGATAAGGGGAAGACAGACCACCCCCGCTCGACTGCGGCATACGCCTCATCACTCAGATTTTTCTTGAACTCTTTTTCTCGCATCACCGTTCTCGAAGTAGTCGTCAAAGTTGATATCAGGCCGGATTTCCTTGATTTGTTCCATCTGGAACGTGCTCATGTACCCGGTATTCATCCATCGATAGGGGGCGGTACGACTTTTTCCTAGTATTTCGGCCGCGTTTCTGACCCCTCCAAGGTCATCGACTAGCCGTTTGGCATCAAATCGAACGGACATCAGGCTCTTCTCCTGTGGTGTATTATTGGACGTGTCATAGTACACACCTGTCACGAATATAGAACCCTATTTTTTAAGCGTCTGATTATTGTCAGACGTGTCCTGTTGTATAAGCGTGACACATCGTTCAGACTCTGTTTTGCACACATTAACGGAGACTCAATCATGACGGCTGTCCTCAAGCCGCTGACGACCCTCGACGTCAGCACCTCCTACCGAAAAGTCCTGTTGTACGGCCACCATGGATGGGGGAAAACCACCCAGATGAAGTATTACCAGGCCGAATACGGACCTGGGTTCATTATTTCTGGGGAATCGGGGCTCTCCTCGATCCGCTCGGCCAACATCGACTTCCTTCCTTTTACCTCTTGGGATGGTGGATCCGACCCCGAGAACAACCAGTATTCATTTGTCGATATCTTTAAGTGGATCCGGTCCCCCGAGTTCCGCAAGAAGAAATACAAATGGATCGGGATCGATTCCCTGTCTGAGTTGTCTGACTATTCTTACAAGCACGCCGAAGCCGAGGCTATCCAAGTCGCTGAGAAAGCAGGCAAGAAGGAACACAACGGCTTCGCCGCATGGGGTAACCACACCGCTCAAATGCTCGGCGCCTGCAAGGCCGTTCGAGACATGCCCATGCACGTCATCGTCACCGCTCTTGCCAAGGAGGGGAAGGACAGCAATGACGAGACGGAATACTGGCCGATGGTCGCAGGCAAGCAGTTGATGAACCAGTTGCCGGGCATCTTCGACTGCGTGTTCTGCGGCATCCGCGCCACATCAGAAGACGACAACAGCAAGCGCCGGGTCGTTCGCTACCTCGTGACGGACGAAGTGCGTGGCTGGCACGGCAAGGCAAGGGACGAAGGCAGACGACTGAAGCCGGTCGAGAAGACCGGTAACGTCGTCGAACTATTCAAGCGTCTTGATATGAGCGAAGACGACTATCAACGAACCAGAAAGGGTAAATAGCCATGGCCGATTTTTCATTCAATAAACTCAACCTCAAAAATGTGGATGTGACCACCGCCGGCAATGGCACACTGCCGCCGGGACGCCACATCTGCAAGGTGTCGGACGCCACGCTCAAGGACACACGAGCAGGCGGCAAGATGATTGAACTCCAGTTCAATGAGATCGACGGCAAGGGCGGTATCCGCAACTGGCTCAACGTCATGGTGCCGAGTAGCGAGAAAGCCACCCAGATCGGACGGGAGCAGTTGAAGGGCTTGCTTGTTTGGGGTGGACATGAAGACCCCGACAATATTGGCAAACACGGTGTTGGTTCTATCAAGGGTTTAGTGGTGGGTGTCCGTGTTGTGACGGACACCTATGTGAAAGATGGCCTGGAAAGAGAGGGAAGTAAGGTCAATGGTTTTCTCGACCCGGCAACAATCAATCCTGATTTCAAACGCCCAATGACAGAAAGAGATTTTGGGCCAGATCGGGACGAAGAACTTGACGATCCCATCCCTTTCTAAATTCTATCCCCGGCCAGTCCATAGGGGTTCTGGCCGGGGGTTTTTTTAATGATGAAATGGAACTACCGGGGAAGACGAATGAAACCACTACTGCGATTTACGAACTGGCTGGTGAGTTGGGAATTCATCCTAACCTTTTTTATTTTGATGCTCTGTCTCGCACCGTTCCTGATGGGCTGCTCGTTATCGAGCCGCGTTGATAACGACTCCTTCTCATTCCACATCCAACGGGTGTACCTTGAAGAAGATTGATATTGCGATCAAGGAGATGATTGACGAGGCTTATGAACGCGACTCGGATGATCAGGAAAGGCTCTACATCGGGGCCAGTGGTATCGGGAATGCGTGTCCGGCGGCCATCTCTTTCGGCTTTCGCGGTTTCCCAGAAACCCCCCCGAAGCCTCGAACAAAACGCATCTTCAGAGACGGACGACGGATCGAATGGGATGTCATCAAAGACCTCAAGAAAGCGAAGGTCAACGTCCTCGAAGTCGATCCGCTCACAGGAAAACAATGGGAACACCGAACCTGTGGACACATAATCGGGCACGCCGACGGACTTATAGAGGGGGCCAAGGGCTCCCTCTCTCTCTTGGAGATCAAGTCAATGAACGATGCCCGTTGGAAGAAGTGCATCAAAGAAGGTGTGAAGTTTTCCGACCGGCACTACTACGACCAAGTGCAGTTAATGATGGGTATGGCGTCACTGGAGGACTGCCACTTCCTTTTCTATAACAAGAACACATCCGACTATGGTCACGAAGTTATTCCCTTTTCAGAATTTGATTATGCAGCGCTACTGGTAAAGGCAGAAGCGATCATGCGGGGAGATGTTCAGCGCATTGCAGAAACTGAAGACGACTGGCGCTGCCGTGGCTGCTTTCGATTCGACGCCTGCTGGTGTGATGAATTGCCGAAGCGGAAGACGATGCGATCATGCGCTAACTCCGTTGCAGAACACGATGGTTCGTGGTCGTGCGCCAATGGGTGCACCAACGAATGCAAGGATTGGGAACCGTGGCGCCCGAAGAACAGATCATGAAAGATCGACTCCAAACCCAACTACGAGAAATCATCGATACCCCGATCCCTGGTATTAACAAGGCAGACAACCGACAAATTCAGAAGTATAAGGAGATCGTCTCGCGTGCACGACAGGTGGACAACATGGTGTGGGACTCGCGTGCAGTGAACAAAGCGAAAGATGTTGAGTACGAGTACCGAAATTTCGCGTATGAGTTAAGGAAACGATATGACTGAATCACGACGTTCACAAGAGTTGCGCTACGAAATCGATAGCGTAAGAGATAGGGTTCGAGATATCGAATGGCGATTCGTTCACTGCGATCCATACGGCCCAGAGCGGGACGCCATGATGAATGAACGCCAGCGTGCGCTCGACAAATTACGCAAGACGAAAGAAGAGTTGCTCAACCTGGGGCTTTCGGATATCGGCGTTGACTCTCCCATTGATTCCAACTACGGCGGCTCCAAGTGACTGCATGGAACACAGAAAGCGTACCCATACGCCGATTATAGGAATTACAGGGCTGGCTGGGTCAGGCAAGTCCACCGCTGCCCAATGGTTATGTGACTCCTATAACTGGCAGAACATCAAGATGGCTGCGCCTCTTAAAGCAATGCTGCACGCAGCAGGCATGAGCAAGGAATGTTTTGAGGGGGAGTTGAAAACTGTACCTCATCCAATGTTCTGCGAGCAGACTCCGCGTTATGTTATGCAGACGCTTGGTACGGAATGGGGCCGACAACTCATTGGCCAGGATATTTGGGTCAACCTGTGGGGCGCAAGCGCCAAACAACTGAACGATAAGGGAACTGGTGTGATCTGTGATGACGTTCGTTTTGAAAACGAAGTTGATCAGATCCTTCTTCTTGGCGGCTTGATCGTTAAGATTGATCGCCCTGGCACTGTTGACGAAACGAACCACAGCAGCGAAGCAGTACCCGATCGTTTCGATACCGTTATTGTTAACGACGGTACGCTACCAGACTTCTACCGATCTGTGGATGCACTGTATGACACGATTGATTTCGGAGATCTCAACGATCACCTCACGCCTTATTATGATTTAGATTCATAAGTGAACGGTATCTGGATGACTTGCTCGACACAGCCGACAGGGTAGGCGGTCACGCCGAACAGATTACCGTCCTCGTCTTGCGTGTTGGCTTGCTTCAACACCCCGTCTTTCTCCGGCAACACCCAACCGATAGACGAGAATCTTTCGGGCTCTATCTCTGATGGCTCGGTCCAATCTGCGGATTGAACGATGTCCCTCCAAACCACGATGGCCATGATAGGAGGGATGGGGGAGTCAGGCTTCTCCATCCACAACCACCTCCCGCCACTTGTCGTCACCCAAGTGTTGGATCTTTACTTGATACGGAACGAGTTTCCATCTCACAAAGACAAGACCGTCTGGCGGTGGCACTGGACGCCAGAACCGCTCGAACGCGGTCAGTAATGCGTCCAATCGCTTGATCATTTCTTCTTCTTTTCTAGCGGCCCAGGCAGAATCCAGCCGATCACCATGGGTGCCACCACTAAGATAAGCAAAAACCAGCCACCGATCTCGATCAGTTTTGAAACAAGTGTAAAAAAATTATCAGGTGCACAATCCATACCAGACTCTCCCGTAAGATTTAATGTGGTACTGGTGAGGCCAGCGGCGACAGCCGCGCCTGCCACTGGGGCAAGTGCCCCGCCAGACAGTAGGGCGCCAGTTCCCGCACCAACCCCTCCGGCCAGGCCGACGACAGCACCCTTCTTGAGTGCAGCACAGCCCGCCAAGACGAAGGGTGTAAGGGCTAAGACAATCTGCGGCGTCTTTCCTTTACGCCTGGCGTTCTTATTGTTCTGCTTGGGCGTCTTGGTCATCAGTCGAAACCACTGGACTTGAATCCTGAACTGCCAAACCCAGCACCGAACCGGGCTCGGGCCTTACCCCGGGATCCTCTTTTCGCCCCAGCAAGATCGGCTGCGCCCTCACGGAAGTTACGGTTCTGTCCGAAGAACGGGATACGTCCTGCCACCGTTCGTGTGGCCTGGCGTTGCTTGCCGGAAGTGTCTCCCGGCGTGATGGTTGCATAGGCGCCAGCCATCACATCAAACGCCTGGAAAGGCAGGCCGGCTGTTGGACCACCGATGAAAGACATGACTCGATTCTTTCCGTATTCGCCGTTGTCGAGTTGTTCGGCTGTGTTCCAGAGCAACTCTGCAAACAAGCCCAGCCCGCCCATTGCGAGGAACCCCTCGATGTAGTGGCCAAAGAATGTATCGACCGGCCCATCCCACTCCGGTTCCCAGCCCATCTTTTTCGCAATGTTTTCAGCGCTTCTCGATCGGATCCACGGTGAGCGCTCGTCTTCGCCACCCCTCCACATTGCGAGATCCTTGGAAGCGTTCGCTCCCACACCGAAAGCGCCGCCGACTGTAAGCATGTATATCAATGGCATTGGATTCTTTCCTACCGTCGCCTCTTTCAAAACATACTTACTCATGCGAGCCATCATCATCGGGAAGGATTTCAACTGCCAGACGAGAGCGCCAAAAGGATTCTGCGCCAGCATCGGAATGTCATTGGGGTTTGGTGTGAAGATCGTCTCGTTGACGAACCGGTGCAGGCCGTATCGAATGTTCGGATCTTCTGCAAGCAGACGAATATCATCGAGTCGTGGCGCAGACTCAGCCAAGTAATCCATCTTGGCTCCATCACCTGTCAGCCCATACCGTTCAAGGAATCGCACAGCCCGCTTGTACTTCAGCGAAGTTGTGTTCCCTCTGGCCAACTGAGATATCGCATTTGCCTGTTCAGCACGGAATGCCTCAAAGCCAACAAGGGTTGCGATCTCTCTCTGTATGTTTGTCCAGGGAGTTAGCAGGGTGAAGTTGAAGAATGAATTGGCGAACCGTTGTGAGCCTTCGCCGGCCATGTGTACCATGCGGTCGTGAAGGAGGTTCTCAACTGATGTGCCGATTCGTCTTGCTGCTCGCCGATATTCGGGATCCGCCATATATTGGGTCCACCCCTTGCGCCAGGCGTTCAGGCGTCCGCTTCTGATCAATGGTAAGACGATATCTGGAATGGATGTTAGCGTCGTATACGGAAGCAGGGTCACTGAGTTGAAGGAACGGAGCATCCTCGAATAGTGATAGCCAAGTCCCGTGCCGTGGCCACCGTCTGGCGGCCGGCGGTTGAGGATGTTCATCGTCTTGTTGATGAATCCCACCTCACTGTCCGACAGCGCTGCGCCGCTGTATCCGAAATCAACCAGTCCGTTTACGATCGCGTCGGCTCGCCGTAGCCAGTGCTCGTTTCGAGAGGCTAATGGGACGCTGTTGATAAGATAGTTCAGAGCCGTCTGCTTGTGCTTCCGTCGTAAGACGACATCAGGCCCGAGAATGTCCATCAACTTCTGGACAACAGTTCGTGCGTCGTCTTCTGAACGCAGTGCAGGGATCACCTGATTCTCGATCTCCATATCGACGTAGTAATCGGTACGGTGGAAGACGATCTTCTTGGGGGTGATGAGGGTTTCGACAGCGCCTCCCACACCCCGCTCGGCCACGTTCATGTAGTCACTGTACGCATGGCCACCAACACCCAGGTTCTCAGTCAGGATTTTCTTGCGTGAGGTCTTGTCAAAATACTTTGAAGTCAGGCCAACCAGATCATCAACCAAGAATCCTTCGAGAGCGGGGTTGTTCTTATAGTCGTCTGGAGTCAGGGTAATCACCCGCTTATAGAACGGGTTGGTTATGTTCTGCTTCAGAATCGAATCGCCTTCGAGCAGTCCATCGTTGACCATCATCCTATTGAAGATCGATCGCGCTTTGTCGGTCGCCTCTTGCGGAGAAATCGCAGCCATCTCGGGATTCCTGCGGGATTCATCGAGGAAGTAACGCTTCATCGCCATCATGAATCCGCTCGGGTCGTCACGGATGTGCTCAACATCCCAGATCTGCGGGACGTAGTGGCCACCTGCAAATGGTTCCTGCTGTGGCCGTCTCGCTCGCGATCGGACTGGTCGTGTTTCTTGGGGGATCGTACCTTCTGTGGGAGCACATT
>JASLZV010000097.1 GCA_030754715.1 Phycisphaerae bacterium | reverse complement strand
GAGCGGAATTTCTCCCCCCATACTGTCCGCTCCTACCAGGCGGACCTGACGCAGTTCTGCCGGTTCTTGGCCGCCGACCACAATGCCGACAAGATAAGCGTCGAGGATCTGCCGGCACCGAACGCCTTAGGGCCTGCCGGCAAATTGACCTGCCGCATTCTCGCAGTGCAGCCGCTTGATATCCGCACGTTTCTGGCCATCTTGCGAAACAGCGGCCTGTCGAAGGCTACCATCGCACGCAAACTGGCCGCCTTGCGCAGTCTCTACAAATTCCTGGTCCGAATCGGCAAGTTGGATACCTCTCCAGTTTCGGTCATCCGCACCCCGCGCCAGGACAAGCATCTGCCCAAGTGCCTGGACATCGAGCAGATCGATGCGCTGTTGGCCGCCCCGGACACCACCACCCCTCTGGGCGCACGCGACAAGGCCATCCTGGAAACCATCTATTCAGCCGGACTACGCATCAGCGAACTGGTCGCCCTGAACATCGAGGACCTCGACGAGTTCTCCGAGGTTCTCCGCATCCGCGGCAAGGGCAAGAAGGAGCGACTGTGCCCCATCGGTTCCAAGGCCGTGGAGGCCATCGACACCTATATTGAAACGCAGCAAGCCGACAAGTCCGGGCCACTGTTTGTCAACAAGCACGGTAAGCGGATCTCACCCCGGAGCGTCCGCCGCAAACTCGACAAGTATCTGCTGGCGGCCGGTATCAACCCCAACGTAAGCCCGCACACGCTGCGTCACAGTTTCGCCACACACATGCTCAACGCCGGGGCTGATCTGAGATGCGTGCAGGAATTGCTGGGCCACGCAAGTCTGTCCACCACGCAGATCTACACGCACCTGACCACCCGCCGCCTCAAGGAAGTGTACGACCGCGCCCATCCCCTAGCCGCCGCCAAGGCTGTAGACAGGCACAATGAACACAAATAAGAATGCCCTGCTTACCCCCTGCATCTTCCACCACAGCGAGTCTTCAACCTGCTACTACTTCCCGCACCGGAACGAGAAGGCCTTGCGGATTTTTCGCGTGCGCTCGTTGTCGCCAGGCACGTATCCGAACCGCTCGGCATCGCGGGCCACCTGTGCCCTGGCCAACCTCACCCAGCCAGCGTTGGTGCTGTGAACAAAGGCCGCCGTTGTCAGCGACCGCGTCCGCCAGAGCGTCCTGAGCGTCCGCTTCCACACCCAGGGCTCCTCGGCCGCCGCCTTGCGGAGCTCATAGATGGTCTCATCCAGGCGCTGCGACGTGATTTTCTCGGGCCTATACACGGTTTCAACAAAGCTGTATCGCTCCCAGTCGGTGGGGTAGTCAGTTGCGAATATCTTCCCCTCAGCCATCCAGCGGTCGTAAAGGTCCGTCCCGGGCAGCGGCGTGAGATTGGTAATCTGAACGATATCCACACCCAATTGCACCGACCGCAGGGCCGTGTCGGCCACTGTATCCTCGGTGTCTTCGTCGGTCCCGATGATGAAACAGCCAATCAGCGATATCCCCGCCCGATGAAATCCCTTGACCAGTTCCCGGTAGCGACCGAACAACTTGGCGTTGACACCCTTGCCAAACTTCTTGAGGCTCTCGATGTTGAACGTCTCCAACCCCACCAGCATCGATCGACACCCCGCCTTGTATGCCAGTTTCAGACCCTCCATGTCGCTGCCCATGTTGATGCTCGTTTGGCTGAACCACAGGCGCTTCTTGCCGCGGCGGATGATTTCCCGCAGCAGTCTCTTGGCCCATTGGGCGTGCCCAGATCCAACTCCGTAGAAATTGTCGTCTACTACGAACAGAAACTTTCTGTCCGTACTGTTCCACTCATCGACGATGTCGTCAATTGGACGACGGCGGATTTTGCGCCCACAGAAGCGCGTCACGCTGCAAAAATCGCACCCTATGGGGCAGCCGCGTGAGGTCTGAATGCACCCGATGTCGTAATGGCCGTTGATCGGCTGAAGCCCCTGGAACCCCGGCCCATACCCGGCGGAAAGGTCGGTCAAGCGTCCCTCGTAACGCCGGCGCAGCCTGCCTGCGGCGGCATCGGCGATAATCCCCGGCCAGGTCTCGTCGCATTCCCCCACTGCCACCGAGTCAAAATACTCAGCCGCCTCGTCGGGCACGGCCCAGGCGTGCGGGCCGCCTATAATGCATGGGACCCCACGGTCCCGGCACAGGCGGGCCAGTTCGTACGCCCGCGTCGCGCCGCTGGTATAGGCCGTCATGCCCACCAGGTCGTATCGGTCCGGGCTTAGTAGTTCGGCAGTCCGCTCAAGTCCGAAAATCTCGTCGATAATCTCCACCTTGTGTTCCGCCGGCACCAAGCGAGCGAGAACCTGTAAACCCAGTTGCGGTATCGACGTGCCGGTCGTGTGATACCCCTCGCATCGGCGTGCAACAGGATTTACCAAAGCAATTCGCATGGTCCGCGCAAAAACGCCTTCCCTGACTCCGGGCACCAGCCCATACTTGCCGCCCCCCCGGAGACAAGCGAGTTTTAAGCCTCCGCACCCACTCTTCGACATCGCCGGGCCACCTACACCGACCATGAGCGATTCCGACACTATCATGACAAGTGCAGACAGCATGTGCAAGCCGCCTAAGGCACAGGCGCCGCCAAGCAAAACGCCCTGGACGCGCAGGCAGTGCACCGGCCACATCGGGAATTTTCATTTTCGCTTTGACTTTCCTATCACGGTCCGTGAGCATATTCGTGTCGCTATGCACGGTGCATGGTTGCAGGAAATATGTAGATGTGAGTGGCTTGTTGATTCCGCAAGGCATCAACGTGGGCCGTCACCTGGAGCAAATGGTATGTTAAACATTTATGTCGGAAATCTTCCATTCATCGCTACAGACGCGGAGTTGCAAGAGGCCTTTAGTGCTCACGGGACCGTGAATGCGGCCACGGTAATCACCGACCGGGAAACCGGCCGTCCGCGCGGTTTCGGCTTCGTCGAAATGGAAAATGACACCGAGGGCGAGGCCGCCATCGAGGCTCTCAACGGGTCCGATATGGGTGGCCGCACGCTGGTTGTGAACAAGGCACGCCCCAAACGGTAGTAAGGACAATCAGCTTGATCACCAAACGCAGGGGCAGTCACCTGCCGGCAGGACACGGGTGACTGCTTCTGTTGTGATTCCACGGCCCTGTCCCCCGGTCGTGAGATAACGCCAAGGTGCTCTGCGACACTGAGTTGGGGCTCGAAACGGAGGTGACGCGCGTCACTTTACACGCCGGGCGGCGTCGTTGATCATTGCCAACACGTCCGATGGGCGGGCCACATGCTGCCATTCACCCCCCGCCAGGTTGCCCTTGACGGTTTGGAAAAACAGTGTGCCCACGCCAACAACCCGCTCGGACAGCCCGACCGACAAGACCGTTTGCTCAACTTCCCGCAGCATGCAGCCGAAAATAGCTATCCTCAGGGCCGACCGGACCCGCAGCACGCGCTGATTTGTCAACACATACAGCGTGCCAATCCACTGGCAGCAAGCAGCCAGTAACCGCAGGGCCGCCAGTGCTCCGCAAAACACCTCGACCGTCCGGGAGCCCAACGGAAGGTCCAGCGCCCCACCGAGATAGTGTCCTCCTACCGCCACCACCGCCAGCACAGCAAGGGCCGGAAGCGAGGACAGCGGCACGAACCATCCGCTGGGCTTAACTGCCAGCAGCACAACCTCCCCGTCGTGCAAGAGATGTTCAAGGACGGCGGCCTGAGCCACCGCAGCCGGTTGCGCGTCGGAGGCCGACGGGCTCATGGTTTACCTTCCTCCACCCGGCCGGATCCATCCATGACGCACAGGTCCGGGAGGTTGCGGTGCAAATCGTCATGATCCAGACCGTAGCCGACGATGAACTCGTCGGACACGTCAAAGCCCACCATGTCCACGGCGATGCGGGCAGGCAAGTCGGGGCGATACTTTCGCAGCAGCACACAGGTTCGCAACGAGGCCGGTTCTTGTACCGACAGCAACCCCACCAGAAACGCCAACGTTCGCCCACTGTCGAGGATATCATCCACCAGCAGCACGTGTCGGCCCGCCAAGTCACCTGCCGGCGGAAGTCTCAGACGCGGGCGGCGAGACTCCGTCGCGCCGCCCGGATAGGAACAGACGCTCACCACATCCAGATGCACGGGGATCACAAGTGCCCGTAGAAGGTCTGCAAGGAACATAAAGGCCCCCGTAAGCACGCCCACGAGAGTTAAGTCCTCTGCGGCATAAGCGGCGGAGATTCCCACGGCCAGTTCGCCCACGCGCGCGGCGATCTGCTCGCGCGGGATCACCACGCAAAGCCTCCCCGCCAAGGCGCTGTCAACACAACTGCCGCCGTCTCCAGCCATGCCGGTTTTCGCCTCCACCGTTGCGTTTTCGATGGCCTACTACCGCCCACCATAACAATCCGCAATCCACAATCCCAAACTCAGAGTTTCTTATCCGCATCCATCGCGACTAACGCACGAGACTGCCGGAAAATCGTTGACACGCATCGGCTGCTCGGTTATACGAATGGTCTGTTTATAAAGTCGAAAGAGGCTTCATTGCGGAACCAATTGATCGGATATTGCGTTTTGCGTGGGGTGTTTGCTGCTACGGGCACTTTAGGTTGATGCAAATGGTAGAATCACCGCTTCCCCGATTCAGCATAAGGAACAAAACCGTGCGAAAACTGACAACGATTGCAACCGTGCTGTGTGTGGTGTCACTAACTGCCGGCGTGTGGGCCCAAACGCCCGCGGCCAAGCCTATGCCCAAGGCCGAGCCGGTGTTGAATCACATCCCGGTCGGATCGTTGGGCTACCTGATCGTCCCCAACATCGACAGGACCATGGGCAACGTCGAGAAATTCCTCGTCAACATCGGCCTGGGACAGATGATGGGCCTCGGCATGATGCCGCCGGCCGCAGAGGGCGCGCCGCCCCAGCCCAGCATGCTGATTATGCTTCTCAAGCAGGTTGCTCAACTCGGCGATGGCTTCAATTCCAACGCCGGTTTCGCCGTGGTTATGCTAGACCCCCAGGCGTTTGGAATCAATCTGGCCAAGATGATCGAGCGCGGCATGGACGCGCAGACCCAACCGGCCGCCGAAGCCTCGGAACTCAAGAAGAACTTCCCATTTGTCCTGTTCGTGCCCGGCACGAGCATTCAGGGCGTTTTCGGCAACTATAAAATCGTCCCCGAGCCTGACGGCAAGTTTTCCCGCGTGGGCCTGCGAATGAGCGAGATGTTCGCCACCACCAGCGGCAGTTACGTGCTCTTAAGCCCCAACAAGGCCGCCCTTCAGGCAGTTGTGCAGTCTCAAACCAAGGCCTCCTCAGAACTAGGAAAGGCCGCAACGGACCTGCTGGCCCGCAGCGACCTGGCCTGTCAGATTAACATGAAGACGGCCGGACCGCTCCTCAAGAAGGTGTTCAAAGTCATTGAAGAAAAGATGGGCAGGGAACTGATGGGCCAAGGTATCGCCCAACCGTCTCCCGCTGACACTGCCAGCGGCAACACCCGAGCCGGCATAATGAAGATGTACCTGTCCCTGTACGCCCAAATGCTCGAGCAGATCGACGGCGCGACGGTGGGCTTGCGGCTGGCCCAAACCGGCATCGTGCTGGAAGAGGTGGTAGCCGTCAAGCCCGGAACCAATATGGCCAAAATCATGGCGACCCTTCCGGCAAACAAGCAGGGCGCGCAGATACTTAACGGCCTTCCGTCGATGCCGTACGTACTGGCAGGCGGGGCAACCTTGGGGGATGCATATACCCAAAACAAGGCCTACTTCCTGGATTTGCTTGAAAAGATCCTGAAGACCGAGGTATTGGCCAAACTGTCCGAAGAGGTCAAGGCCAAGTGCAGGAAACTGACATCGGACTACGCGGACCAGATCACCGGCTACCAGATAGTTCTGGGCGGCGCACCGGACGGCCGCGGCGTGTTCGGGCTGGCCGTAGTAATCAAGTGCAAGGACTCCGGAAAGTTTAAGGCCCTGATAGCGGAGGAGTGTGCCCTGGCCGAAACCTTCATCGCGGCGCTCGTCGAGGACGAAGAAGTCAAGAAACTCCGGCTTCCTTACTCCAAGAACGTGGAGCAACTCAGCAGTATCTCGCTGGATGCGATCGAAATCTCGCATCCGAAATTGCTGGAACTGGACGAGGTGAAGCGGGAGAAAATGATACAAGTCCTCGGCGAGGACAAGGTGCGGATCCTGGTGGCTGCGGCAGACAGGAATACCGTGGTGCTGACGTTCGGCGGAGGAACGACCTTCATGGGCGAGGCCCTCAACGCCGCGCCGGGCAAGGGGCCCATACCCAATGATGCGGGCACCAAGGAAATCATGAAGTACATGCCCAAGGACGCCATGATGCTGTGCGTGTTCAACGTCGCCAACCTCATGGACGTGATCCGCACCGGCATGGTAGCGGTTAAAGGCGACCCGCAAGCCGGAGCGATGATCCCCCGATTGACGTGCAAGACCCCCATTGCCTGCGGCGCCAACGTCCGGGGCAACGCCATGCACGCAGTGTTCTACATCCCCAACGAACTGATCAAGGAAGGGATGCAAAAGGTGATGATGATGTTCATGGATGGAGGGATGACCGGCCCCGGCGATGGTGGGCGGCCCACGCCACCTGCAAACAAGGGCAACGATTTTTAGTTAGATCGCCTTCCCAGAAATACAAATATCGCACAGCCCGGACCGCAGCAACGGAACCGATAAATCAGAAGATCGCATTGGTGGCGCGACAAAACCGGCGACCTATCGCAACTCCCCCGCCAGTTGCTCCAGAAACCCCTGGACCACCGGCGCCGGAATGCCGTCCAGGCTCGGCTCGGTCGCCCTGTCGTCCTGAAAGTCCGCCACCGCCACCGATCCCAGATGACCGAATGTCTTCAATTCG
>JASLZV010000096.1:6672-6928 GCA_030754715.1 Phycisphaerae bacterium | reverse complement strand
CCGCCTCGGTGGAGTCGGTAATCTTGCCGCTTGCCTCGCGGGCCTGGTCGGCAAACTGGCGCATGGCGTTCATCGCCTCCTCCGCGCGGGCGGTGACGCGGGTGAGATTGGACAGCGAGGTCTTGATGTTGCGCTGGTTCTCTATGTTGCCGAAGACCTTGGCCAGGCCTTTGAGGGTCGCGTCGAGATTCTTGAGTGCCTTTTGGAATGGGGCCTCCTCCGCCGGGGCGGGGGACGTAGTGGTGCCTCTTTTGGA
>JASLZV010000096.1:0-6662 GCA_030754715.1 Phycisphaerae bacterium | reverse complement strand
CAGGCCTGAGGTAGTGATGCGCCCGGAGATGGTGAAGGTCCGGTCTGTGGGGAGGAACTCGACGGGCTTTCCGGTGGACGGATCGGTCGCCAGGGGGCCCTCGCACTTCAGTTCGATGTATGCACCTCCGACAAACCCCGCCTTGGAAACCTGCGCGAACGTGTTGCCGGGCAACGTGATGTTTTGTTTAATCCGCGCTTCAAGAGTGACGCCCTCGTGCGGGTCGTCTTGGTCTGTGAAGTAAATCTTCGTGACCTTGCCCACCTCCATGCCGGCCAGGTGAACATCATCGCCGATAGACGTTTCGGCCTTGCTGGGTAAGAGAATCTGAATCGTGTAACCCCGTTGAAACACCGTGGGCAGGCCCGTGAACAGCACGATCATGGACCCCAGCAGCAACAGGGCTACGATTACGGTCAAACCGACCGCCACGTTTCTTGTGTGTTCGATCATGTGCCTTTCTCCGCGCGATGTCTGTTTGTCAGTGGGCTGATCGATGCCGCCAACTGGCCGGCTTCCAGTTCGGCCAGTTCCTCTTTGCTGGCCTCTCCGTGCACGAATCGGGCCACCACGTCGTTGTCGATGCGATCCAGGCCTTCGGACGTGCTGTCGGTGATGAACTGTCCCTCGTACAGCATGATGATGCGATCCCCGACCTTGCGGGCTGACGCCATGTCGTGCGTCACCACCAGGGTCGTGGTGCCCAGTGTCTTCTGCAACTTGATGATCAACTCGTTTATCAAGTCGGCACGTATCGGGTCCAGGCCGGTTGTCGGCTCATCGTAAAGGAGAACCTCCGGCTGTATGACGATCGCCCTGGCCAGGGCGACGCGTTTCTTCTGACCGCCGGACAGTTTCTCGGGAAACTGCTGTTGCAGACCGTCAAGGCCCACCAGCGACAGAACCGCGCGGCAGCGCTCCGAACGCTCCTGGGGCATGCCCAGTTCGTGTTCCAGCAGCGGGAAGGATACGTTCTGCTCCACCGTCATCGAGTCAAAAAGGGCAGATCCCTGAAACAAAAAACCCACCCGCGACCGCACCCGGGCCAGATGATGCTCGCTCAGCGCGGAAACCTCGTACTTCCGAAAATAAATCTTGCCGCGGTCAGGCTTGAGCAGCCCGACAATGTGCCGCAGAAGCACGCTCTTTCCGCAGCCGGACGGGCCGATGATTACCGTGGTCTGGCGGGGATAGATCTCCAGATTCACCCCGCTGAGTACGACGTTTCCGTTGAAGGCCTTGTGGACGTCCTCCAGCCGGATGATGGGAGCGGACTTTTTCATGTTTACCTGTTCGTTGCGACGCGGCGTCCGATGCATTGCGGGCGGGTCGGTGCCGACACTAGCGGTGCCCGTCCAGCGTGATTATCATAGCCGTCTCGTCGCAGGCCTCGCCCTTGGGGCAGGCCACACACTCCCGCCAGACCTTGTCGGGCAGCTTCTGGCGGTCGATCACCTTGAATCCCTGTCGCCCGAAGAATTCCTGCTCGTAGGTCAGGGTGAAGAGTCTCTTCACCCCCAGCCTTTGTGCGTCTTCGATTGCCGCAGCCACCAGTTGTGTCCCCAGCCCGCCCCGGCGATGCTCCCGTGCCACCGCCAGCGACTTGATCTCGGCCAGGTCCGCCCAGAATATGTCCACCGCCACGCATCCGACGATGCTGCCGTCGTCGTCCTGAGCCACGTAAAACTCTCGCAGCGAATCATACACGCTTTCCAAACTGCGGTGAAGCATTCTGCCGCGTTCGGCGTAGTAGTTTACCAGGGGGCAGATTGCCTCAGCGTCGGATATTCTCGCGGGGCGCACGTTCATGGCAAAGCATTCTATACCCGCCGTTTGCGCAGCGACACCCCAAAACAATTGCACAAATACCCGTTGTGGCGGCCGGCGAAGGAGAAAAAATCAATGCCTGCCACGCGCAAATCTTGGCAGGACGGGGCAAAAATGGTATAAGGATGCTATCATGTCCGAGGCGCAATTTCCGGGAAAAATCGTTGTCAAATCGGCGAGGGAACAGGTCACCGAGTATGTTGCGGATCTGCTGGAGTCCATCGTTTCTGAGGCGGTCGCCAAACGCGGCTTGTGCAGCATGGCGTTAGCCGGTGGAACCACGCCGCACGCCCTGTATCGACTGCTGGCCGGTCGGGTGGCCGGCGGCAGGACGCCCTGGCAGGATGTGGACATCTACTTCGGCGACGAGCGCGACGTGCCCCACGATCACGTTGAGAGCAATTTCCACATGGCACAGCGGACGCTGCTGGACCATGTTCCGGTCGATCCCGGGCGGGTTTACCCAATGCCCGCCGACTACGGCGACGACCTGAAGGCCGCCGCCCGCAGGTACGAGCAATTGATTCACGAAAAAGTCCCAGCCGGCAACAGCGGAATTCCCGGTTTTGACTTGATCCTGCTGGGCGTTGGCGGTGACGGGCACACGGCCAGCCTGTTTCCCTTCACTGACGCCCTTGATGAAACCGAGCGACTGGTCGTGTCGCACTTTGTTCCGGTGCTGGGGCGCAGGCGGATGACGTTTACATTCCCGCTGATCAACGCGGCGAGGAATGTCGTGGTGTTGGTAACCGGCGAGGACAAGGCGGAGACCGTCGCCGCACTGCTGGGTTATGACCGGGAGGCACGACACCGACTGCCCATCGCCCGGGCCCACCCCGCCGACGGCAATCTTGTAATGGCCGTGGACGCCGCCGCCGCCCGCATGACAGGCCTGAAAGTCTGATTGGGGCCAACCCTCCGGGAGGGGCACCGCGGGGATCAGTCCGCGGGCTTTCTCGCATCGCTCTGTCTATTGCAGCAGGCATGCGTGACGATGCGCGGGATTATCCGGTGCGCCTCGCAGCACCGGAACCTGGCAGGTGCACTGCCGCACGACGGAGGTAACTTGGATGTCGGTGACGATTGTGTGGGTGTCGGTCTTGCCCATGCCCTTGGCACGCTCGCGCGTCAGCGGGCAGCGGGGATAGAATGCGCACCCGCTGGGCGGGTGGATCGGGCTGGGCATCTCGCCGCTCAGGTGGACGCGGTTTGGGCGGTGGGACGCCTCAATGCGCGGCACAGCCGACATCAACGCGCGGGTGTAGGGGTGAATCGGCTTGGCATAGAGCGTCTGGCGGTCGGCTACCTCCACGATCTTGCCGAGATACATGACGGCTACCTGGTGGGCGAAGTGTTTTACGACGGCCAGGTTGTGGGCGATAAACAGATACGACAGACCCAGTTCGTCCTGCAGGTCGGACAGGAGATTGAGGATCTGCCCCTGGACGGACACGTCCAGCGCGCTGACGGGCTCGTCGCAGACAATGAAGTCCGGGCGGGGCGCAAGTGCCCGGGCAATGCCGATCCGCTGCCGCTGCCCGCCGGAAAACTCATGCGGGTATCGCGAGGCGTAGATCGCTGACATGCCCACCCTCTCCAGTAGCTGTCCCACCTCGCTGCGCCGCTGCGGGCGGGTCATGGCCGCGTGAACCTTCAGCGGTTCGCCGATGATGTCGCCGACGGTCATCCGCGGGTTCAACGAGCCGACGGGGTCCTGAAAGATGATCTGCATTCGCCGCCGCATGACGCGCAGTTCCCGCTGGCCGAGCGACAGCACGTCCTGCCCGTCGAAGGTCACATCTCCGGCGGTCGGGCGGATCAGGCGCAGGATCGTGCGTCCTACCGTGGTCTTGCCGGAGCCGCTTTCCCCGACCAGCCCAAGCGTCCCGGCGCGGGGAACCGCCAGGTCCACGCCGTCGACGGCCTTCACGTAGTCCTTCGTGCGCGAAAACAGCCCTCCGCGCACGGGGAAGTACGTCTTGAGGCCCGTTACCTTCAATATCGCGTTGTCGGAGTCGTTGGGCATCTCTAACTGCCGGCGCACAGATTACACGGATTTCGTTTCCATCGATTGCTCGTTGGACGTTGTCAACTCATCGATCTCTTCTCGTCGTTATCAACGCTGCCCCGTCCTGTGTTTGGGTCGGCGTGAGGCGCGTTTTGGTAGCCAGGGCATTCCCAGCAGGCGCACCAGTGGCCGCTGGACACCTCGCGCAGCGGCGGCTCTTCGCTACAGCATCGCCCCAGGCCGCGCCCGATGGGGCAGCGGGGGTGGAACTTGCACCCGCTGGGGAAATTCAGCGGATTCGGCACCGCACCGGGGATCGTCTCCAGGCGGTCGGCCTGGGCCCCAAGATCCGGTACGGAGCGGAGCAGTCCTTGCGTGTAAGGGTGCAGCGGCTGGGCGAACAGCCGCCCCGCGGACGTCAACTCGACTATCTTCGAGGCGTACATAACGCCGACCCGATGGGCGGTCTGGGCCACCACGGCCAGGTCATGGGTGATCAGCATCACCGCCAGGTTCGACTGCTCCTGGATGTCCTTGATCAGGTCGAGTATCTGCCCCTGGATGGTTACGTCCAGCGCGGTGGTCGGCTCGTCGGCGATGAGCAGTTTGGGGTTGCAGCACAGGGCCATCGCGATCATCACGCGCTGCTTCATTCCGCCGGACATCTGGTGAGGATATTCCCCAAATCGTTGGCGAGGCGCGGGGATGCCGACCTTGGCCAGCATTTCGACAGCCAGTTCGCGCCCCGCACCGCGGGACATCCTGCGGTGCAGGCCGATCGCCTCGACGATCTGGCTGCCGCAGGTGAATACCGGGTTGAGGCTGCTCATGGGTTCCTGAAAAATCATCGAAACCTTGGCCCCGCGGACGGACCGCATCTGCCGCTCAGTGAGCCTCAGCAGGTCCCGCCCGTCCAGTTCAATTGTCCCCTCGGCGATGCGCGCCGGCGGGCAGGGCACCAGGCGGAGAATCGAAAAGGCCGTGACGCTCTTGCCGCAGCCGCTCTCGCCCACCAGCGCAAAGGTCTCGCCCGTAGCGATGGAGAAACTCACGCCGTCGACGGCCTTTACCAGCCCCTCTTCGGTGTCGAAGTATGTCCGCAGGTTACTGACGCGAAGTAATGTGCCGTTTTCGCTCATACGTTTCTCAATTTGGGGTCCAGCGCGTCGCGCAGACGGTCGCCGAAAATGTTCATCGCCAGCACCAGCAGGAACATCGCCCCGACGGCTGCAGTCAGTTCCCACCATCGTCCAACGACCAGGTCCATCCGCGCCGAGTTAATCATCGACCCCCAACTGGGCGTGCCGACAGCCACCCCAAGGCCCAGGTAACTCAGGATGACCTCCGCCTTGATTGCGCCGACGAACCCTAGCGAGAAGTTGATGATGCCCAGGTGCAGTACGTTGGGGATTACATGCCGCAGCAGGATGATAAAACCGGGAGTTCCGATGGCCTGCCCGGCCAGCACGTAGTCCAGTTCGCGAATCTTCATTGTCTCGGCCCGAACCAGGCGGCACGTGCCAATCCAACTGATAACGCCCAGGACAATGTACAGGCCGTGGATGCCCGTAAGGTCCAACCCCAGTATCGTGATGCCCTTGAAGGCGTATCGCATGGAAATCAGCAGAATAATGCCCGGAATGCTGGCCAGCGTGGAAAACACCCACACGATGACCGAGTCGATCCACTTACCGTAGTATCCCGCCAGTGCGCCCAATATCATCCCCAGCGGAACAGCGATGATGTTGGCCATGAAACCTACCGTCAAGGACGTCTTGGCGCCGAGCAAAACCTTGAACAAGATACTCTTGCCGGCCCAGTCCGTGCCAAGCCAGTATTTCGGGGCCTCCAGCGAGGGGTCCCTGTTGGCATTGTCGTAGTCATTTGTGTCGGCAAATGCCGGAACAGCGTCGCTGCCGCCGGCGACAACATCGTACGCCACGCCGCCCAGGGCTATCAGTACGTACAGGGCGATGACGGCCAGGCAGATCATGGCGGCCTTGTCGCGCAGGATCCTGCGGCGAGCGTCGGCCCAGAAGCTTCGTCCGGTGCGCCGCTCGACGTCAATCGGTTGCGTTGTGGCTTGGGCTTGACTCACCTCTTGGCTACCTCAGGCGAATCCGAGGATCAAACACGGCGTAACCGATATCCGTCACTGTCACGCCGGCGGTATAGATTGCAGCCGTCAGAAAAACCATCGCGTTAATGATCGGCTCGTCCCGGTTGTTGATGCTGGTGAGTGTCAGATCGCCCAGTCCGGAGATGCCGAAGTAGGTTTCCACCAGCAGGCTGCCCATGATCAGGAAAGGTATCGCCATGATCAGGTTGGTCAGAATCGGCAGCATGCAGTTTTTCAAAACGTGTTTAAACAGTACCGTCGTCAGCGGTGCGCCCTTTGCACGGGCAGTTCGCACGTAGTCGCGGCCGACCTCGTCAAGGATGACCGTGCGGTAAAAGCGCACCGATCCGCCCAAGCCGGCAATCACCATGATCAGCACGGGCAGATAGATGTTGGAACGATGGAAGAGCCCGTAGGCGTGGGAAGGAGCTACCTCGAACATCGCCCACTGTCCGTAAATCATGAATGCCAGGAACGGAATACACATTCCCAGCACGCTCAGGAAAACCCCCATCTTGTCCAGGGCCGTGCCGCGGAAGTACGCCACAAAACACGAGATTACCAGCGCCGCGATCCATCCCATCGCCATGGCCGGAACGGTCAGTGAAAGACTGATCGGAGCGCGCTGCCCGATAATCTCGGTGAGTTTCTCGTTGGTTCGCAGACTGCGGGCCTGAAATGTCACTGACTTGACCAGGTGGTCCACGA
>JASLZV010000095.1 GCA_030754715.1 Phycisphaerae bacterium | reverse complement strand
GAGGCGAGTCGGAGGAGATTCTCGCGCGGGCCCTGGACAAACGACGAAAGGAGGTGATCATCGCCTCCAAGGTGGGGACGAAAACAGGCATCCCCGCCGGCGAGCGGGCAGCCGAGCGGATTAGAGCCAGTTGCGAGGCGAGTTTGAGGCGGCTGGGGAGCGATCACATCGACCTGTACCAGATCCACTGGCCGAGCCCGGGCCTGAACATGGCCGAGGCGACCGGCGCGTTGGAGGAGTTGAAGGCTGCGGGCAAGATTCGGGCGGCGGGGGTGTCGAACTTCGGTGCAAGTTACCTGGCGGACCTGCCGCCGGACGGTCCGCTTGAAAGCAACCAGTTGTGCTACAGTTTACTGTGGCGTGCCATCGAACACGAAGTGCAGCCGCGGTGCGTGGAAAA
The DNA here is from genome assembly GCA_030754715.1 of Phycisphaerae bacterium. Classification (GTDB taxonomy): domain Bacteria; phylum Planctomycetota; class Phycisphaerae; order SM23-33; family SM23-33; genus JASLZV01. The sequence goes on along the minus strand of JASLZV010000095.1, from coordinate 6,578 downwards.
GCACCTGAGCATTCTGTGCTACAGCCCGCTGTGCCAGGGCCTGCTGACCGGCAAGTTCGCCAGCGCGGATGACGTGCCGCCGGAGCGTGCGCGGATGCGGCTGTTTTCGAGCGGGCGCCCGCACACGCGCCACGGCGAGGACGGTTGCGAGGCCGAGACGTTTGAAGCCATTGCGGCAATTCGCCGGATTTGCGACTCGGCCGGCGTGACGATGGGCGAGGCCTCGCTGGCGTGGCTGCTGAGGCGGGATGGTGTGGTCTCGGCGATTGCCGGCGCTCGCAACGCCCGCCAGGCGCGGCAAAACGCCCAGGGGGGCGAGGTGGAACTGGCCGACGATGTAATCGAAGCCCTGACGGCGGCGGCCGAACCGGTCAAGGCCCGCATCGGGATCAACGCCGATTTCTGGGAGTCCGACTCCCGGATGGAAAAACCCTCCTAGCGCCCGGGCAAGACAGACAGTTCGGTGCGGTCTGCCAACAATTCCGCTCTATCGACAGATTGGCCAAAAAGCCATGTTTGCCTACGCAACAACGTCATGCAATATCAGGGCCAGAGCGGGCTCGGCTGCGGCACGTCCCGGGGGGCCGGCTTGTAGCCGTGGAAGACTGGCCGGGCAAAGGCAAGTCGCTCGGCCATTACCCGCATCGCTTCGGCGCTCGAGTCAATAAGAACGGCGCTCCTCCCGCTGCGGATCGCGGCCTCCCCGATGGTCCCGCTGCCGGCAAAGAAGTCGAGGATTCGATCACCCGGATTGCTATGAACGCGGACAATGCGATTGATGATCCCCAAGGGTTTCTGTGTCGGGTAGCCGGTTTTTTCCTTGCCTGTGGGGCTGACGATGGTGTGCCACCACGTGTCGGTAGGTGTTTTGCCCCGCCTGGCCTTTTCCTTTGTCACAAGACCTGGGGCAAGGTACGGGATGCGGTCAATATCATCGTAGCGATACGTGTAGTTGATCGGGTCTTTGGCGTACCAGAGAATATTATCGTGCTTTGTAGGCCACTTTGTCTTGCTGCGAGCCCCGTAATCGTAGGCCCAGATAATCTCGTTCATGAAGGATTCTCGCCCGAAGACGCCGTCGAGAAGCACCTTGCAGTAGTGGACCTCACGACAGTCAAGGTGGAGAAAGAAACTGCCATTGGGCTTCAGCAATCGGCGGGCCTCCTGCAATCGCGGCTCGATGAATCCCAAGAAGTCATCGAAATTGTCGGCGAATGCTTTGGTTCCGACGCGAACGGTCCTGTAGCGCCGGCCCTTGAATCCGGTCCGGTCCCCATTTGCGTCACGAACGGTCCGAGTCTGAAGTCTCGCCTGTGTTTTGCCAGTGTTGAAAGGCGGATCGATATAGATCAGGTCGAACGCCTCGTCCGGGAACCCACGCAGGATCGGCAGGCTGTCTCCGAAGTAAATCTCCAGCGTCGGGTCGGCAGGGGCTGTCATGTGGTTGAAAGTACCGGCAGCGCCACTGGGGGTCAAGTTTTGCGTGCCTGGTTCGAGCCCGCCGATTACGGTCAGGACCTGCTCCCGTAATTGCCGTGCGGCCGGCGGGCGGGGCCTTACTCATCAAAGCACGCCTGAGGGAGCCTGGCGCCCCGTCGGGGCCGACATGTCAAGCGAGCGGCTGTCGTAGTGCACACAGATGAGTGACAGGCCGTCGGGCAGGGCCGTCGGGCCGGCCAGACGGCGGTCGCGGGCGGCCAGGATGGTGTCGATGTGGCTCGGTTCCCAGCGTCCGCGGCCGATTTCCACGAGCGTGCCGACGATGTTGCGAACCATATTATACAGGAACCCGTCACCCCAAACGGTGATGTGGATCTCGGTGTCCACGCAGGCCACTTCGCATCGAAAGATCGTTCGGACCGTGTCCTGTCGCTGCTCGGCGGTCGTGGCAAAGCCGCGGAAGTCGTGCGTGCCGATCAGCCACCGGGCGGCGGCGGCCATCCGCTCCACGTCCAGCGGTCGGGGGTAATGGTACACCTGCCGGGCGAGTTCCACCGGCCGCGTCGGGCCGGTATGGATGCGGTAGCGGTAGGTCTTGCCGACGGCTGAGCGGGAGGCGTGGAAATCCTGGGGCACTTCGCAGGCCGAGGAGACGGCAATGTCGCCGGGCAGGCGGGAATTGATCGCCCGGCGCAGTGCCTCGGTGGGTATGCGGAGGTTGGTGGTGTAGAAGTTGGCCGCCTGCCCGGCTGCATGCACACCGGCGTCGGTGCGCCCGGTGGCGAAGACCGTCACCGGGTGTTTCACAACGCGCGCAGCTGCATCCTCGATCCGCTGCTGCACCGTGTCGATACTGGCTGCCTGGCGCTGCCAGCCGTGATAGGCCGCACCATTATACGCGATAACCAACTTGATGTTTCGGCGGGGTGAATTCCAACTCATGCGAACACGCTCACCACTGGCTCTTCCAAAGTGAAGTGCCCTAGCGGGCCAAGAGTCTCTCGGCGATTTGGACCGCATTGAGGGCGGCGCCCTTGCGGATCTGGTCGCCGCTGACAAACATTTCGAAGCCGCAGTCGTCGGGCTGGCTGACGTCACGTCGGATCCGTCCTACCAGTATGTCGTCCTGGTCGCTGGCGTCCATCGGCATGGGGAAATAGTTCCTGCACCGGTCGTCCACGATTCGTATGCCTGGCGCCGAGGCGAGAATTCCCCGCACGTCGTCCTCTCCGACCCGATCGTCAAATTGGATGTTGATCGCCTCGCAGTGCGCCCGCAGCACCGGAACGCGCACACAGCTGGCGGCGATCAGGAGTTGGGGGCAATGGAAAATCTTGCGGGTCTCGCAGACCATCTTGGTCTCTTCTTCGTTGTAGCCGTCGGGCCCGATTGGCGAGTCGTGGCTGAACACGTTGAAGGCGGCTGGATAAGGCAACGCCTTGGGGGTGAAGCCCTGGCCGTCGAGCACGGCCCGCGCGCCTGCGCGGAGTTCGGCCATCGCCGCCGCCCCAGCCCCGCTGGCAGCCTGGTAGGTGCTCACGATAATCCGTCGCACCGGGTGGGCCTGGTGCAGCGGCCAGATCGGGACGTTCATGATGATCGTGGAACAGTTCGGGTTGGCGATGATGCCCTTGTGCCCGGTGATGTCCTGGGGGTTGACCTCAGGGATCACCAGCGGCACCTGCTGGTCCATGCGGAATGCCGATGTGTTGTCCACCACCACCGCCCCGGCCTCCACGGCGAAGGGAACGAACTTTTTGGAGATCGCCCCGCCGGCAGACGCCAGGACCAGGTCCACGCCGGCGAAACTATCGGCGGTGAGTTCTTCCACGACAAGCGGCTCGCCGCGGAACGTGAGTTTCCTTCCGGCCGATCGCGAACTGGCCAGCAGTTTCAAACTCGCCAGCGGAAAATCCCGCTGCTGGAGGATCTTCAGGAATTCGGCGCCAACCACGCCAGTGGCGCCCATGATTGCTACGTGCATGGTCATCACATCACCATAGTGTTATTGTGCCTCACCCGTACGGGGGGGGGCAGGCGGCAGGTGTGACATTGTAACAGGGATGGCCCTGGCAAACAAAGCGTATCAGCAATGGAGTTGCAGCCGCACCTGCCTTATCATATGCCCCGAACAGGCAGAACGGAAATGAGAGATTATCTCATCGCGGAAATTTCGTCCTCGGCGGTGCGACACAACCTGCAACTATTCCGCCGCCATATCTCCGAGGGCACCAAACTGTGCGCCGTCGTCAAGGCCGACTGCTACGGACACGGCATGGCGGTGCTGTGGGAGGTGATCGCAGGCGAGGCCGACTGGCTGGCGGTGGCCGGGCCAGGTGAGGCCATCCAACTGCGAGATCTGGGCTACAAGGGTGAAATCCTGATGTTTTTCTCGCCCTGTATTTACCCCCCGGGGCCGGGGGGACACGAGGCGGTGGCCGAACTGATCGCCCGAGCAGTTACACTCACGCTTGTCAGTGCAGCCGAGGCGGAACTGGTGGGACAAGCGGCAGCCAAGGGCGGCATGAAGGCCCGCATCCACGTCAAGATCGACACGGGCATGGGGCGATCGGGCGTGCCGCACACCGAATCGCCGAGTCTGATCCGACAAATCCGCCGAACGGAAGGGCTGCAACTGACCGGCCTGTACACGCACCTGGCCACCGCCGACGAGGCCGACAAGAGCGACGCCCTTCGGCAGATTGACAACTTCCGGCAAGCGGCCAAGGCCTGCGGCGGCGTGCGGGGTGAAGGCCTGATGCTTCACGCGGCCAATTCCGCTGGGATGATCGACCTGAGCGAATCGCACTTCGACATGGTTCGCACCGGCATCTCGGTATACGGCTACCAGCCTTCCGACCAGATGCATACGCACTTGCCGCTGCGTCCGGCCCTTCGCCTGACGGGCAGGCTGATGCAGACCAAGGACCTGCCCGCGGGCAGCCGCGTGGGATACGGGCTGACGTACACGTTCGACCGCCCCGGGCGGGTGGGGCTGGTGTCGGTGGGATACGCCGACGGGTACGTGCGGTGCCTGGGGAACAAGACGTCGGTGCGTGTGGGCGGGCGCGACGCGCCGGTGCGGGGACGCGTCTCAATGGACCAGATCATCGTCGATCTGACCGACGTGCCGGACGGGCGGGTGGGCGACGAGGTGGAAATCATTTCGCCCGATCCGGCGTCACGGCACAGCGTGGAGAACCTGGCCCGCCTGGCCGGCACGATTCCCCACGAGATCACCTGCGGCCTGGGCGGGCGTATCCGGCGGGTGCTGGCGGAATGACTCGAAGCGTGCGTGAAGCGCGTGGCCCTTGCGGGCGAACATCCGGCTGCGTACAGTACCGCAGCGAGGCAACGAGGAGACGTGAATGACGATGAAGGCGTTGGTCAAGGCCGAAGAGGGCCTGCGGCTTCAGGACGTACCTGTGCCCGCCGTGGGCACCAACGATGTGCGGATCAAGATTCTCAAAAGGAGATCATCGAGTTCCTGCGTCAGCGCAGCCGCCCGTATCTGTTCTCCAACACTCTGGCCCCGGCGATCGCGGCCACCACGCTGACGGTGCTGGATATCCTGTCGGAATCCACCGAACTTCGCGACCGGCTGGAGGACAACACCCGTTACTTCCGTGGCGGGATGGCCGAGTGCGGGTTTGACATTCCCGCCGGCGACCACCCTATCGTGCCGATCATGCTGGGCGATGCGGCCCTGGCGACGAAGATGGCTTCGATGCTGCTGGATGAGGGGATATACGTAATCGGCTTCAGTTATCCGGTGGTGCCCAAAGGCAAGGCGCGAATCCGCGTGCAGGTCTCGGCCTGCCACAGCCGCCAGAACATCGACCTGGCCATGGACGCCTTCGCAAAGGTGAACAAGACCTGTTGAATCACTCCTGATATGGGCCCAGGGGACGGTGGACGAGTTTGCTGCGCGTTGGGGAGCGCCCCTGCTCTTCGAACACCAGCAGTTCATTTTCCGCAGCCAGCCAGCATTCGGGCAGGTAGTAGTATCCCTGCGGCCCGACGGTCCAGAATCGCCCGAGGTTGTGTCCGTTGAGGAACAATTGGCCCTTTTGCGCCCCGAAGATTTGTAGGAACAGGGGCGTGGGCCTGCCGGCGTATTTGAATCGGCAGGCGTGCCAGGCGGGGCGCTGTTTCCCCGTGGACAGCCCGCTGCCGGCCGGCGGGCCCCAGGGACGAAAAGACCAGGCGGCCTTTTCGGTGAGGTTTTCCGCGAGGCTGTAAAACCGCAGCGCCTCGGTGGCGTGGGGCGACACGTCGCCCCACAGCAGGACTCGAATGACGTTCTTTCCCCGCCTCAAGGCCGTACCGAACGTCACGTCGCCGTAGTTCAGCCCGTGAGCGACAAACAGCCCGGCCGGCTTGTCGTTGCACAGGACGGCTGCATGGTGCCCCAGGCCCTCGAAGGACAAATGGATGGGTGTGACCCTGGTCAACGGTATCGCAAAGTCAGCCTGCCAGATGGGCTGGGCCTCCAATTGCCCCAACCTGTAGGCCATGGCGCGCGGTACGATTCGGTGGCTCAGCGGTCCGGCGAGTTTGAGTTTCCCCTTGGGCGGCCTCAGCAACCTGGCGTCGTAAACGTGCCCGTGGAAGCCCTTGAGCTCGCCAAGCCGCGTGCCGGAAGAGTTTCGCCCGAGGTTGTCGGCCAGGACGGCCAAGACGTTTTTGCCCCTCTTGAATGCCGCAGGGATGGGCCGGCGGCCAGCGGCTGCGCCGCGGCCCCAGGTACCCAGGAATTGGCCGTTTAGGTAGATGGTGGCCCGATCTTCGAACTGCGGCAGGAAGAGATTGTGTTTTCTGGCCCGATCCTGGTTGATTTCGATCCGATACCACACATAACCGTAGTGCGCACCGAGGTGGTCCACTCCGCGTGGGCGATCGATTTTCTGCCACTCCAGGTTCTCCGAGGCTGGCTCGGGGCAGACGTGAATGCGTTTCCACGTGGCGAGCCTCGGCGGCTTGGTGGTCACCCGGGCCTGAGGCTGTTTGACCTTCTTGTGGAACAGGTTTCCGTCCTCAAGCGACAGGACCGCATACTGCCTGACGCCGCGCCGAAGGTCGATATCTTCGGCGTCCTGACCCACGAAGCGCGGGCCGAAGATAATCGCTTCTTCCAG
>JASLZV010000094.1 GCA_030754715.1 Phycisphaerae bacterium | reverse complement strand
TAGATAAATACCGACGCCTGGTCTGCGTGGATCGATTCGGGAAAGCCCTTCCGAAGCGCGACAAAGGCCTTCATCGCATTGTCGTAGTCCCTGGCTTCGTCAAAAACCCCGCGGGCGTCCTTGTAGGCCGTCTCGGCGCCCTCGCGAGCCTGTATGGCCCGCCGCCTGACCACGATCAGCGTGGCCAGAAGCCCTCCGACAAGGATCGCCAAAGCAGCGGCGCCCAGAATCACTTTGGCCCGCGTGCTCAACTTACGTCTGGGGATCGGCGCGGTGATATTTTCTTCCGGGCCTTCCATAGGAACCACGAGTTCTCCAGCCTGGTCGTCGTCTATTTCGGCCTCGCCCCCGAACGGGGCAGCGACAGACACCACGCCGCCCCCTCTAACACGTGCGGAAAAGCTCCTTTTGATCGCCCGCCCCAATGATTCCATGCTCTCAAAGCGATCTCCCGGATCCTTAGCCGTCATCCTCGCCACAATGCTCGACAGCGACGCCGGGACAATCGGATTTATCTCGTGCAGTGGCGGAGCAACTACCTGATTGTTGCTGTGCCACTTCATCCACCTCAACGACTCGGCGTGGCGGTCGCGGACGATGTCGGCGAATATCTCATTGAACTTCTCACGCCCAATGAGCATTTCATAGGCGACGAAGCCCAGCGAGTACATGTCGGCACGCCCGCTCACCGGCCCACCTCCGAACAATTCCGGGGCCATATACTTGGTGGTGCCCAGCACCATTGACGCCTGGCTCGAGGAGGTGGCCGCCACTCCGAAGTCGGTAATCTTCGGGCGCAGGCCTTCGGTGATAATGATGTTGCTGGGCTTGATGTCGCGGTGGATTATGCCGGCCGCGTGAACCGAGTGAAGAGCAGCACAAAGACGCCAGAGAATCTGCAGCGTCGCCTTGAGTTCCACCGAACCGGGGTTGTCGCGCAGCGTCGTCTCCAGGCTGGTGCCCGACACGTATTCCATAACAATGAACAGACCCTGGGCGTCCTCCACCAGATCATGAACAATAACAACTTCCGGCTGCTCAGACCCCAGGCGGGCCAATACCTGTGCCTCGGCGCGGAACCGCTCCAGAAACCCGGTGTCTTCGGCCAGGTGCGTGGAAATCTGCTTTATCGCCACGTCACGTCCCAGTACTGGGTCGCGACACTTGTAGATAATCGCTTGGCCGCCAATGGCAAGCCGCGAGATTACCTCGTACTTGCCGATCTTTGTGCCGGGCTGCAGCCCTACCGCCTTGGCGGCGGTTTGTTTGGAAGGCTCGCTGGCCACCTGGTGTTATGTCCTTCTTAACCGGCGATTGGCTATCCTCACACGCCTGACTCCAATTTCCGCCACCGGCTTCATTGTGATACAGGGAATTCTTCCACGTCCACGTAATCCTGCACACCTTCATTAGTAAGCGTGCAGGCGACACGGATAACAATGCCGTATTCACCCGTGCCGATGTCCAGTTCAACACCGTCTCTGTCTGCTTTGTAAAACAACCCGCTTGCATACGGGACAGCCAAGTAGAACGTATGGTCCACGGATACGTGGATGTCCTCAGCCGGCCCATACGTATCTCCATTTTCCGGCGGGGCCAGGTCCACAGACGTGTGATCCAGGGCATATCGCAGTTTCCGCCCCAGATGCGTGCGTATCCATCCGGGTGGTTTGCGGTTGTACGTTTTGAAAAACTGCTCCAACCCCTCCATCAGTTCCAGCCCTCCCGCCTCAGACTGCTCGCGAATCGAGCACGACACCGGCAAAACCGCCCAAGCCGCCGCCAGGAGAATGCGGCGACGCTTGGCCGACGAGTCCGGCCGGCCATCCACATAGTTTGGCGGTTCGCCAGGGCTCAGGTCGTCGGGGATGGTGACGATCGCCGAACGGGCCGCACAATACGCCGAATAGTTCACACACAGGTTGCCCACCATCAGGAGCGACGACTGAGCCATGATCAGCACCAACATAAGTGCAATGGGCAGAACCATGACGAACTCGATCATAGCCCCACCTTCCTGGTCTCCACGCCAGCCCCGCCGGCTCCCGCCCGCTCGCCACAGCAGCCCACACAGCACCGCCAGCGCCACAGCCGACCCCAGCATAACCAGGCCATACTTGGCAAATTGTCCGCTGACCAGCGCCGGGCGAACCCATCGCCAGACCCACCAGTCACCAAGGGCCAAGAAAACCGCCCATCCCGTCGCCACCAGCATCACCACTACCAGCAGCAAACCAGGCAGCAGGCACCAAAGCCCAAGCGATGGAGGGTTTTTGAGAAAACCGCATTGTCGCAAGTCTCCGGGCATCCGCTCACTCTCGCTTATTGGAACAACCTACCGGTCAGCGGCCCATCCAGGCATACATCGATCAGTTCGATTGCCGCACCAATGCACAGGGCCAGTCCGAAGGCTATCTTTGGGCTGTCCGCGCCAGCCGGATCAGCCGGCCCGTCGACCTTGCCCGGCGTTATCGCCAGCATCAGAAACCGCCATACGCGCCCAAGCGTCCTGAGAGTGATGCGGTAACGCACCATCGTGGCCACCGCCATCACGCCGGCAATCAAGAATCCGTAAAACATCGACGACAGCGTGAACTCCCACCCGGTCAGGGCGCCCACCGCGGCCATCAATTTCGCATCGCCGCCCCCGATGCCCCCCGCTCGCCACGCCAAGAACAGCGGGACGAACCCCACCACCAGTCCAATCACCGCGTCGGCAAGTCCAATCCGTTGCCCCTGGAAGTCCACCCCACCCCACAGCCAGTGACCCACCAGGCCTACCAACACAGCCGGATACGTCACACAGTTGTAAATTTTTCCGCTGCGGAGGTCACTAACAGCCGCAGCAACCAACACAACGGCAAGGGCCCAAAGGAACCACTTCTGCGCAATCCAAAGCCACACGCTAAATCCTCAGTCTGACAAAGCCAACTCCCCCCATTCGGGGACGTTAGATGTCGTCAGGGTCGAGACCCTCATGGCCCTTCGCGTCGTCCCACAATTCCTTGGCCCATTGCGAAATATCCGTCCAGAACCAGATCACCACGGCCAGCAGCGGCAGGGCAACTGCGGCCACAATCAGAATGTACTCGATCATGTCCGCGCCCCTCTCATCCCGATGCAGTGCACCCAGCGTATTCCCGATCCAGCCAAACATGTTTTTCATCGCCAATCACCATCCAAAGGCTACTCCAGTTGAGCCATCCACTTCCCGGCAGCCTTACGGGAACGGAAGCGTTTCAATGAACGACACCATCCTGTACAGTTCCGCCAACGTGTCCAGCAACAAGACGAACACGTAAATCAGCGGGAGGCCAATGCCAACCAGCAGCAAGGCCCACTCAATAGTGGCCTGCCCGCCCTGGTCGCCATACAGACCGCAAATTTTCCTGTCTTCCACAAACATTAACGCACACGGTTCCACACTACTATGTATCGGCATCAAATATCTTTTTGGTCAAGTTCCTTGAGTCCCGCAGGATACGCACTTTGGTTTCGTCACGGAACACGGACTTCAAACCGGTCCAGATCAACGTGCCGATTCCGGCCTGCCCGGCCTTGCCGGTCAGCCGGTAATCGAAAATGTCCTGCACGCAGTAGTGCCCGTCGTCCCCTAGCGGCAAGACCTCAGAAACCTGCGTGAGGGCTCGGCGCCCGTCATTGAACCGCGTTACCAGCACAAGCAGGTCAATGGCCGAGGTAATCTGGGCTCGCAACGCATGGAGCGGCAGTTGCACCCTGTTCATCATCGCCAGCGTTTCAAGCCGACTCAGCGCGTCCAGAGTCGTATTGGCATGCAGTGTAGACATACTGCCGGCGTGGCCGGACATCATCGCTTGGATCATGTCCAAGGCTTCCCCACCGCGAACCTCACCGATAATCACCCGGTCCGGCCGCAAACGAAGCGAGGAGCGAAACAGATCCGCAATGGTCACCTGACCTCGACCCCAGCGATCGGGTTGGCGGCTCTCCAGGCTGATTACGTGGTCCTGCTGCAATTCCAACTCCGAGGAATCCTCAATTGCGACGATCCGCTGATGGTTAGGCACGAAACTGCTCAATGCGTTAAGAAGGCTGGTCTTGCCGCTGGAAGTGCCGCCTGCCACCAGCACGTTCTTTTCCGCTTGGACGAGTATCTGAAAATACTCCAACACCTCCTTGGTCCACGTGCCTAGCTTGACCAGGTGCTGAGCGTCGAACATGGCCTTGGCGAACTTGCGGATCGTCACACATACGCCGCGGCGGCACAGCGGCTTCATCACCACGTGGACACGGCTACCGTCGGGCAAACGGGAGTCGATCAGCGGGTGCTCCTCATCCATCCGCTTGTCGGTGTATTGCAGCACGTTGTTGACCGCAGAAAGAAGGGTCTGTTCGTCCTCGAAACGAGCGTCAGTCTTGACCAGTTTACCGTCCTTTTCGATGTAAATCTCGTCCGGCGCGTTGATCATAATCTCGGCCACCGACGGATCACCCATAAACCCCATTACCGGCGCCAGGAAGTGTTCTACCGTCGTCTTGAAAATACTCGCCCTGTCAGGCATTGGTTTCTCTCGCTCGCCTTGCGCACAGCCCGTCCACCTGAATGGTGGGACACACGCAAGCCGCTATTGTGGCAGCGGATTTCAAGTCTCTACCACAAATCTAGTTTACGTAATCCCCGACCGCCAAACAAGCGGATTTAGACCCCACCCACATCGGCGGTTAGACACTGGCGGGGAACCTGGAAATGGCCTTGACCCACAGGAGTTTACCGTGATAGCATCACCCCTCCTTTGAAGTTTGAAGCTGTTTCGGTCGCAATCCGCAAACAACCTGGAAACCCAACCCTATGGACAAGGTACGAGTCGGAGTCATCGGTTGCGGTAAGTTCGCCACAGGACAACACTTACCCAACTGCGCCGCTGCCGGAAACGTGGAACTGTTGCATTGCAGTTCGCGGAGTGAAAAGGGTAGAAAGACTGCCGAGAGCTTCGGAGCAAAGAAAACATCAGCGGATTACCGAAACGTTCTCAACGATCCTAAGATCGACCTGGTGATACTCAGCGTCCCTCATGAAATGCATCTCTTCTTCGTTCAAGAAACGATCAACGCCGGCAAGCATCTGTTCTGTGAAAAACCGATGACCATGACGACAGCCGAGGCCTATAGCGTCATAAAGGTCGTTCGGAGAAAAGGCGTCAAACTCTGCGTAGACTACAACAGGCGATTCAGCCCAGCAATGATAGACATGAAGCGCACCTATCTGGACCACCGCAACGGCAAACGCGGCAAGGCCCGAGTTTACCTCCAGGAACCGGATCGCCAGAAATGGGCCGAAGAGGGAACCTCGACAATGCTCATCCGCATCAACGACGAGAGCCTGACCTATGGCGGCGTGCACATCGATTGGAAGGAAGGCGGCGGCCTGATCATCGGGGAGGGTTGCCATTGGCTCGATCTCATACCCTGGATGCTCGAAGACAGGCCTACAAGGATAACCGCGGTCGGCAGCACCCGGTTGAACTATATAATAAGCATCGAGTTTGCCGGAGGCTCTCTGGGATGTATTTTATTCAGTGCCTGCGGATCCTTCGAGTACCCTAAAGAACTCGTCGAAATTCAGGATCACGGAAGAATCTTCCGAAGCGAATGTTACGTGGAGAATCAATACTACGGCCAGGGCGAAAGAACCGTAAAGAAGTTTCCTCTTCAGCAAGACTGTTATCCGAACGTTGGAAAAGAAGGCGGCATGTCGGCTTATCTAGCCAAAATCGACGCCACCGGTCGGGAGTTCGTCGAAACGGGCAAGTTTAACTATTGCTTCCCCGACAAGGGCCATTTCAATCTCCTGGAAACATTCGTCGAGGCGATCCTGCATGACAAGCCGTCCCCGATAGACGAGATGAGCGGCATGCGCGCAACGTATCTCAGCGAGCGATCCATGGAATCAATCCGCACGGGCACTTCCCTGCCGGTCAATATCGAGGACTGGGAAATGTATGTTCACTAAAGCTATACGTTTCAGCGCGGCACAGTCTTGGCCTCTTGCTGCCGACTCAGGCAAGTCTCTTGAACAATGACTGCCCGGGGCTATTGTCGATGTCTTCCATTACCGTCCCGCGATCCATCGAGGCCTTTAGTTCCTTGAAAGTTTCCTCAGCCGCCATCAGGTATTTATGGATGTCGTCCTTGGTGTGAGCGGCGGTCAGAAAATGCGTTCCGGTGGTCAGGTATCCGCGGGCCAATTGTCCCCGAACAAAGAATGTCGCCATGGCTCCCCCCACTTCACCGTCATGGCCGGTTAACGACAGAATCGGATGGGACGGCCAACCCAGGATATTGCCCTTGATGCCCGCCTTTTCCAACGCCTCGGACAGGCCCGCGCTGAGTTCTTTGCCTAGGTCCCAAATGTATTCGACCACACCAATACGCTGCATCTTCTCAATCGTAGCCAGCGCCGCGGCCGTGCCCACGGCGTCCGTCCAGTATGTGCTGCTGATGAACTGCTCGTTGACGGTATTCATGACATCGCGGCGCCCCACAACAGCGCCCATCGGATAACCATTGGAAATAGTCTTGGCAAAAACGGCCAAGTCCGGCGTCACGCCGAAATACTCCTGTGCCCCGCCCATCGCCATACGAAAACCGGTGACCACCTCGTCAAAGATCAACACGGCCCCGTGTTGGTCGGCCAATTGACGGACACCCTCAAGGAACCCCTTGTTCGGCCGATAATGACGCGTGGCTTCCATGACGATGGCCGCAACCTGCCCCGTGTTCGATTCCAGAATGTCCTTCAGGGCGTCCAGATCGTTGTAATTGAAAGGGATCGCCGTATTGACAAGCGGCCTTGGAACGCCCCGCGGCTTGAGGCCGGGCAACAAATGCTCGTCAAGCACGCTATCATCAGCCAAATTCGCTGCCAGGTACCAGTCATGCCAGCCGTGGTATCCGCAAAAGGCCACCTTGTCTCGCTTCGTATAACCCCGCGCGATTCGGACGGCTACCAT
>JASLZV010000093.1 GCA_030754715.1 Phycisphaerae bacterium | reverse complement strand
ATTATCGAGTCCAACCGCCGCGAGATTGAAAAAAGGTTCCCTAAGATAATGCGACGAGTGCAAGGCTACAATCTCGACGCATTTGTCAACACCGACTTCTGGAATCTCTCGAAACTGATGGTGGGCAGCGAAGGGACATTGGGTGTGTTTCTGGAGGCGAGGCTCAATCTCGAGCCTCTGGCCAAGGGCAAAATAATTTGCGTGGCACATTTTACCGAACTTATCGAGGCCATCGGCGCTGTGGCGCCGATCTTGCAGCACGGTCCTTCGGCCGTGGAGATTATGGACTCAGACGTGATCGTCATGGCCCGCAAGAACCTCAGGATCGCGCCCTTATGTGGCTTCCTGCAGGAAAATCCTGCGGCTATCTTAATCGTCGAATTCTTCGCCGACACACCGCAGGAGGCCGCCGATAAAGCGAAAAATCTGGCGGCGGACCTTCAGAAAAAACAACTTGGCTACGCATGGCCGATAATACCCGAACCGTCCGAGCAGGCCAAGGTGTGGGCCGTCAGGAAAAACGGGCTGGGCCTGATACTCGGCATGAAGGGAGACCGTAAACCTATTCCGTTCATCGAGGACTGCTGCGTACCCGTGGAGGTACTTCCGCAATACATTGACCAACTATTGAGCTTCTGCAAAAGCCGCGGCGTTCCCGTGGCCATGTATGCCCACGCCAGTGTCGGAACCATTCACGTCCGACCGATTCTCAATCTGAAGCAGCGGAAAGATATTGACAACATGAAGGCTATCGCCGACTACGCGTTCGGACTGGTCAACGAATATGGCGGTTCCTGGAGCGGTGAGCACGGTGACGGACGGGCACGAAGCCCATACTTGGAAAGGTACTTCGGCCGGCAAATCTACAACGCCTTCAAAGAGATCAAGCGGTTGTTTGATCCGGCCGGCCTGATGAACTCCGGCGTGATCGTTGACAGCCTGCCCATGGATCAGAACCTTCGCTACGGTACGGAATACAAGGTTCCGAAATTCCCAAGCGAGTACCACTACCGGGAGGCCGGATCCTTCGCCGCGGCGGTGGAGATGTGCACCGGGGTGGGAGCATGCCGGCAGACCCTGGTCGGGGCCATGTGTCCCAGTTACCGTTTGACCGGAGACACAGCCCACTCCCCTCGCGGGCGGGCCAACGCCTTGCGACTGGCCATGTCCGGCCAACTCGGCCCTGACGGTTTGACCGGCAGAGGCCTCTACGAAGTCATGCAACTTTGCCTTTCCTGCAAGAGTTGCAAGTCCGAATGCCCCAGCAATGTGGACATGGCCCGGTTGAAAAGCGAGTTTCTCCAGAAATATTACGAGGCCCACGGGGCACCTCTGGGGGAAAAACTCGCTGCCAACTCAGCCAAAAGAGCCGCCGCCTTGTCGGGCTGGATGGCCTGGGGTGTTAACTGGTTCAAGAATTCCGCTGTATTTCGCAAAGTCTTGGAAAAGATTGCCGGCTTCGACAGCCGCCGGCAACTGCCCAAGTATGCCCGTAAGCCATTTCCCCAATGGTTCGCCAGGCGGTCCACCCCTGACGGCCGAAACGGCAGGAAAGTCGTGCTCTTCGACGACACCTACATGAACTATTATCAAACCCATGTGGGCATATCCGCCGTGGAACTGCTCGAGTCGTGCGGGTATGAAGTTGTTTTGGCCCAAGCCGGCTGCTGCCAGCGGGCCAGAATATCCCGCGGGTTCCTGCGCGAGGCCAAACTTGAGGGCTACGAGACCTTGCGCAACCTGGATACCTTCATTCAGCAGGGTCTCAAGGTGGTGGTTTGCGAACCAAGTTGCGCATCTGCCCTCACCGACGACCTACCCGACCTGCTCGACGACGAACAATTGGGCCAAAGGATAAAACAAGGCGTGCTCATGATTGATGAATTCCTGGCACGGGAGATACAGGAAGGGACACTGGATTGCGAATTCACCTGTCCCTTTCAAGAAATCCTCATCCACAGCCACTGCCATCGGAAGTCGCTGTACGGTACGACCTTCATGAAAGACGTACTGAACCGCGCGCCGGGAGTTTCCGTAAGTGAGCTCGATGCGGGCTGCTGCGGCATGACTGAGTCGTTTGGGTACCAGAAGGAACACTATGATCTGTCGCTGAAAATAGCCGAACAGCGCCTCTTCTCGGCGATTCGCAACCGCCAAGAGGGCACCGTTGTGGTAGCCTGCGGCTTCGGCTGCCGACGCCAGATCGCAGATGGAACAGGGACAAAGGCGCTGCATTGGGTCGAAACGATCCGAGGCAAGGCATCGCCTCAGGTTGACCCGCCCGCGACGGCCCCAGCAGTGCGCCCAGGTGGTGCAGGACGGGCATAAACTGCTCCCCGCATTTCCGAGACCAGCCGACCGCGATGCGAAACCTGGCCCGCTGCCTCAAGCCCACCGGCCGACTGATCGTAATACACCTTGCCGGAAGCGACCATATCAACGCGTTTCACGCCAGCATCAACGGACCGGTCGCCAGCGACTACCTGCCTCAGGGCAGCGAGTGGAACTCATTGCTGGCTCAGGCCGGCCTCCGGCACGACAGGCTTATCGATCGGAAAGAAGTGTCTTTCGCGATGGGTCGCCCTATTCCCCCATGGTCCCGGCGTCGGTCAGGCCGCATCAAGGCTTGCTTATCCTCACCGGGGCGAGTAGAGTTTTCGTCGTGGAACAGTCGTCGGCAGTTGCTAGTACGTGAAAAAGTCCTTGTGTAAAATGGCGATGGCTTTTCTGAAACATGCAATTCGCCTGGCCCGCCCGGAGCACTGGATCAAGAACATCATTGTTCTTTTTCCGGTCGTTTTCGCACGGCGCGAGGATGATCCGCAGGCCTGGTCCAGTGCGGCCCTGGCGTCAGTCGCGTTTTGCCTGGCATCCAGCGCCAGTTACATCTTCAACGACATTTTCGATCGCGACAAGGACCGTCTACATCCGCGCAAGTCCGGCCGACCGCTCGCAGCGGGACAGATCAGCCTGTTGGCAGCGGCTGCCGAAGCGGCCCTGCTGTTCGTCGCGGCCGTCGCAGTGGCCTGGACCGTCAACCAGATCGTCCTTGGCATAATCGTGGCGTACCTCCTGATGCAGTTGGTTTACACGCTCTGGCTGAAGCAGAAGATGCTGGTGGACGTCATATGCATCGCGATGGGGTTTGTTTTGCGGGCGGCCGCCGGGGCGGTGGCAATTCCCGTGGAGGTCAGCCCATGGCTGTTTGTGTGTACCTTCACCATCTGCCTGTTCATGGGATTCTGCAAGCGGTGCAACGAACTGGCAACCCTGGCGGTCCGAGAGGAGGCAAGGCAACACCGTCGGACTCTTGGAGGGTATTCGCCGGAACTGTTGACCCACCTGATAACACTTTCGGCGGGCGTAGCCATCGTTGCGTTCCTTCTGTATGCATCGAGCAACCGAACGGTCAATAATCTCGGAACGAACTACCTCATTTATACTTTGCCTGCGGTCGTTTATGGGATTTCCCGATTTGCCATGCTGTCGATGAAAGGAGTCTACAGCGACCCCACGGCCCTGATCCTCCGCGACAGGCCGTTTCAGTACACCATGGCGATCTGGTTCGCCACGGTTATCGCCATCATATTCTGGGGCCACGACGTGGAACGGTGGCTGCGCAGCCTCATTTAGCCCCAACCATACCGGAGAAATCAATCACGTGCCCGCAATTCAGAAATGGCTCCCGCTGGCAATCGCACTGGTCCTGAATGCCACAGCCAACATAATGATGAAGGTCGGAGCCCAAATGGCCGGGCCCCTGGCGACAGATGCCTCGTTGTTGGCAAAGGTGTCTAACTTTCTTAATGCAGCTACTGTTGTGGCGCTTGCGCTGTTCGCGGCCAACATCATAGCGTACCGCAAGGCGCTGGACAGCCTGGATATCTCGGTGGCATATCCGATCATGGTCTCACTGGGGCTGGTCCTGGTGACCTTTGCGGCCGTCACGCTGCCCATTCTCAGCGAGAGGGTCACCGTCCGGCAGCTTGGCGGGATGGTGCTAATCGCCGCGGGGGTCTGGCTGGTGGCGCGGGTCTGAAAAGAGAAGTGGAACCGAGGCACATGAGTAAATTCATGATAACCGGCGGCGCGGGGTTTCTCGGGATCAACCTGGTGCGGTGGCTGCTTGGGCGCGGGCACGAGGTTACCAGCCTAGACGTTTCACCGTTTGACTATGTCGATTGTAAGGACCGAGTCAGCCGCATCACCGGTGACATTCGCGATCCGGCAACGGTCGTACAAGCCGTCGAAGGCGCGGAGATCGTCGTGCACACCGCCGCCGCCCTTCCGCTATACAAGAAGGAGGACATCTTCTCCACCGACGTGGACGGCACGCGCAACGTAATGAAGGCCGCCCATAAGGCTGGCGCGGAACGGGTGGTCCACATTTCCTCAACGGCCGTGTATGGCATACCCGACCACCACCCCCTCTACGAGGACGACCGTCTCGAGGGTGTTGGGCCCTATGGCGAGGCCAAGATCCAGGCCGAGCAGGTCTGCCTGGAGTATCGCCACAGGGGCATGTGCGTGCCGATTCTTCGCCCCAAGACATTCATCGGGCCCGAGCGGTTGGGAGTGTTCGCCATGCTGTACGACTGGGCCAAAGACGGGCGGGGGTTCCCGATCATCGGCAAGGGTCGAAACCGCTACCAGTTGCTGGACGTGGAAGATCTGTGCGAAGCCGTCGGTCTGGCCTCCACGCTTGATGAAAACATCGTCAACGAGACGTTCAACATCGGGGCCGCAGAATTCGGTACGATGAAAGAAGACTTTCAGGCAGTGCTGGACTACGCCGGGCACGGTAAGAGGATACGCTGCCTACCAGCCGGCCTGATCGTCGCAATGCTGAAGTTTCTGGAATTCCTGCGCCTCTCGCCTCTGTACAAGTGGGTGTACGAGACGGCCGGCCAGGAGTCGTTCGTCGCCATCGAGAAGGCCCAGAAGGTCCTGGGATTTTCGCCAAGGTATTCCAATCGCGACGCTCTTATCCGCAACTATCAATGGTATCTGGACCACTTGGAAGAGTTCGGACAGGCCAGCGGCATCAGCCACCGCGTGCCGTGGAAGCAGGGGATCCTCCGCGTGGCCAAATGGTTTTTCTAAGCCCCGGAGGCACAGGGACAAAATCCTGCGGACAACGGTTTGCGGCACGCGCAGGTTCCGCTGGATTATTCCCGGCCGAATAGGCCGCATCAGATGAAATAGTACCCCCGCCCTGCATCATCCTGTGGCGCATAGGCATCGACAGACTCGCAGAGCCGAGCGCCTATGCAAAGCGTGTAGGGAATCAGCGCCACCGCGCTGCCTATGGCATGGACGGCCCAGTCGGCATATTCCACGGTGCGCCTCGTGATAGTAATGCACTGAAGCAACTCGCCCAGTCCACCGGCCAAGGCCGCCAAGACAATGCCGACCAGACCCCACCAGAACGTCCTGCTGCCCATCAGCCAAGCCATAACCATCGCAAGTATCAGGCCGACGCACCAATGGAGGAACTTGTCAGTCATTCGGTCCGTCCAAAACGACTTTGCCGCCCAAAAAACCAGCCCTCCCGACCGGCTGACGCCCAGTAGCAGCATCACCGCCACCAGGATCACCAATATGACGGCGCCGGATCTGGGCTGGACCGGGCGGCCGGCTACTGCCGGCATCAGGCCCCAGGTAAACCCCACCGCCAGGGTGACGGCCGGAACGAACAACCCACCGGGTGACAGCATCGCACAAACGGAAAACAACGACGCCAGGCACCAAACAATCGCCTGGGCCTGGTCACCCGCATGCCCTCGCCCGGCGCGCAGGAGAAACATCACCAAGCAGGTCGCAAGCCCCGCCACAACCAGCGACGCAGCCGGCCACCCAACTGTCTGGGCCAGTATCGCCAGCCCATCGTCGCCGGCACCGACATCAGCAAACGCAGCCTCACCGCGACCTAGCCAGCCGCACCAGGGCGCCCACTTGCCAAGCCAGGGGGGGCCAAACCCCATCCCCAACACCGCAGTCGCCAAGGCCACCAAGGCTGCCCAAATGATCAGGGAGCCTCTTCGCCGCCGGGGCAGGACCAACCCGGCCACCAGGAAAGTGACGGCCGCAGCACCGGCGACCAGCACAGCCTCGCCCGGGCAAGCCCAAGCCAATATGCCACCGGCCACCGCAGCCACCGCCAGACAGGCCCACCGCAGTTCGCGGTGCCGCGCCGCCTGCAGCCCCGGGGGCAACGCCGCCAGGCTCCCGTGCCACAACGGCGACAACCACACCGCTACACCAACAAAACCCACCATGGCCAACGCACTGTGGACAGGCCGTACCTCGTCCAACAGGATCGGTACGATCGCACTGATCATCATCGCCCCGCCACAAATGCTGACCACGCTCACGTGCCCGACCGCCTTAGGAAGGAGGCCTTGAGACAACATCACCGCAAGGCCCAGCATCGCCAAATGCAAGATCATCGAGAGGTTTATCGCCCCGCCGAGTCCCTCGGCGCCTTCGATCTGGGCAGCCATCCCCGTGCGGGTCAGGTGATAGGTCAACACCGCAGCGGGAATCAGAAACACAACATAGACCGGATGCCCCCACACAGTGCGATTGATCGTGAGCGTCTGCCAGCACAGCCACAGCACCAAGGCCACCAGCAGACCACCGACAACCGCCCCCCAGCCACGATAGGACGGCCACCAGCACGTCAGCATGCCCAGGACCACCACGCCGACGTACATCCATCGCACCAGTGCGCCAAGTTGCCGAGACGTCGTCCCGATCGGAATCGCCACGAGCCTGTAAGTCCTTACTCTGTCAGGAAGTCGCTTACAGTGTAAGCCTTCGGGTCGCACAGCGTCAATGCCCCAAGGGCCTGCTAGCCTTGGCCTGGGGTGCCGCATCAGCGGATGATGTAAGCGGAACCGGCTGTCCTTGCACTTGAGACCCTGCTATCTTATTGTCCGAACAACACCTCGAGGCGGACATTGCCGATATAGTACTTGTGGAACCTTGACAGGGAGAGCA
>JASLZV010000092.1 GCA_030754715.1 Phycisphaerae bacterium | reverse complement strand
TTGCGATTCTGGAGATTCCGCCGCTGCCCGGCGGCCTGCATACCGACATCTACGCCGACGGATATCGTTTTGAAGATGGGTATATCCTGCCGCCCGAAACGCCGGGACTGGGTGTGCGGTTGACCGATGAGATCAAGAACAAGTACCCCTTCGTTCGGGGGTCCGGTGAATGGAACCTCGTGCCGGGCAAGGAGCAGTACCTCTAATCAGGACAGGGCAAGAACATGAAAAAGACACCACGAATCCTGATCTCGATCAATGAGACAACACAAAAAGGCGTAGATTGGTTGTGTCAGACCTTTCCTGATGCGGAAGTCCGCGTCGGCCCTTTCATATACGACGTTGACGACAAGATGCCCGCCGATCTCATGCGCGGGGTTGACGTGTATTTTTGCGAACTGCCCCCCCGGAACTTCGAAGATTTCGACCAACTCAAGTGGATGCAACTGACCTCGGCCGGCTATGGGCAGGTGTACGGCCTGCCTATCATCGAGCGCGGGATCCGCGTGACAAACGGAACGGGCAACTTCGACGTGGTGATCGCCGAGTGGAACATTCTTATGATGCTCACCTGGCAGCGTAACATGCCGGGCATGCTCGCGAATCAGAAGAACTGCCTGTACCAGCGGCGGGAGGACTTTCAGCTTCAATTTCGCGGTTCCACCATCGGCTTTTTCGGCTACGGAGGAATCGGCCGCGAGACGGCGCGAATTGCCAAGGCGATGGGGGTAACGGTCTGGGGTATGGCGCCGAACGGAAAGGCCCGTCCGCGCCCGGACATATACTGCATCCGGGGGGTGGGTGATCCTAAAGGCGTACTGCCGGATCGCATGTTCAGCCCGGACCAGTTCGAGGAGTTCATGCCGCACCTGGACTACCTTGTCATCGCCGCAGCCCTCACTGAGACCAGCAAGGACATCATCGGCGCCAAGGAACTGAATCTACTGAAACCCTCGGCGGTGGTGATTAATTCCGCCCGCGCGGCGATCATCCAGGAACAGCCGCTGATACAATGCCTGCGTGAAGGCAGGATTCGCGGGGCGTCGATCGACGCCCTCTACAACGAGCCGCTGCCGCCGGAAAGCCCTTGGTGGTCGATGGACAACACGATCATAACATCTCACATCGCCGGGGACGACCTGACGACGCGGTTTACTGAAGGAATCTTTGGCTTGTTTGGCGAGAATCTCAAACGCTACATCGCCGGCAAAACGCTGCTCAACGAATTGACCACCGAACAGTTGCAGGGCAATTGAAGGCGGAACCAACACCACAGAAAATGGCTGAGAATCAACCCGTTACAGGAGTATCGCGTGAAACTGATCGACGAAGGGTACATATTTGACGCGGAGAAGGCCGCCGGGGCGAAGCGAGTTTGCTTTTTCACGTCTTTGTTTCAATCGGCATCGGGAAAGATACTGGCTACGTTCAGGTTGGGAAGCAGCAAGAATTCCGCCGACGGTAACTGCGCGGTGGCCCAGTCCACCGACAACGGCGCAAGTTGGCAGATTGTCTGTGACGGGTTCGAGACGTCGCTTAACGGCGTTCCGGGGGAGATCCGCGAGGCCGAACTGGCTGAAACGGGTGACGGCATGGTTCTGGCCTTTCTGACGTGGATGAACCGGTCAGGCGGAGATGAAAGTTTGTATGATGCGGAAACCGATTCGGTCATCCCAAGCAATCTGCTGATGGCCAGGTCCACCGACGGCGGACGAACCTGGAGAGACTACCAGACGCTGAACACCGGATCGTTGACAGGGCCGGTACTGACCGGCCCGGCCATACGCCTGCCGGGCAAGGGCTGGTTGGCGCCGTTTGAGAACTTTCAGCACGAACAGGCCGGCGGACCCAGTCTTCACGGCGCTCACGCCATGTTCAGCGCCGATGGGGAGTCTTTCGATACGGTCCTGGCCGTAGCCAGGGATCTCGAGAACATTCTGTTCTACTGGGACCAGCGCAACCGAGTATGCCCAAAGACCGCCCGGGTGGTTACGATGTTCTGGACGTACGACCACGAAGCGGAAAAAGACGTGGAGATACACATGGCCTGGGGCGATCCGGCGACACTCACGTGGGAACAGCCGTTTGCGACGGGAATTACCGGGCAGATCGCCGGACCCATCCCGCTGCCCGACGGCCGCCTGCTGGCCTTTTACGTTTGTCGTCAATCGCCGGGGTCAATGCGGCTGATCGCCTCGCCGGATGGAGGCAAGAGGTGGGATCACGACGGCGAACTGGTCGTATACGAAGCCGAAGGTGGCAAAGAACGCTCAGCCGGCAGCGAACCTGGATACGCCGAACTCTGGGAAGACATGGGGAAATGGTGCTTCGGCCATCCTTCGGGACTGGTGCTCGACGACAACACCGTGCTGCTGATCTACTACGCCGGCAAGCACGACAAATGCCTGAGCGGGCGATGGGCACGAGTCCGGATATGATATACCCACCTAGATATTGGTTGCCTGCATAGACGGTACGCTGCCCCGGCGCGATCGAATCTTCTGGAGACGTGGAATCATGGAACCTGAATCTTTGCGTAAGAGGCTGGATGCGGGAGAGGTCTTGTTGGGCCTGTGCAATTGTTATCCCTTGGCTGCGATCATCGAGGCCATAGGACGAGACTGGGACTTCATTTGGATCGACGGACAGCACGGGCAGTTTTCCTATGACAGTGTTCTCAATGTCGTGCGTGCGGCCGATCTTGTCAGGACCCACACGCTGCTCCGCGTTCCCACACATGATCCCGGTATTCTGGGCCTGTATGCCGACACGGCCCCCTCGGCGATCCTAGTGCCTTTGGTCAACACAGCCGAAGAGGCAGCAGCCGTCGCATCCGCTCTGCGATTTGCGCCCCTTGGAAACCGCTCGTTCGGAGGGCGCCGCCCGATCGATCTGTACACTCGCGATTACTACCAAACCCATCAGCCGGTGCTGATCGTGCAAATTGAGACCCCCCAGGCCCTGGACAACGCCGAAGAAATCGTCGCAACCGACGGCGTGGACGGACTGCTGTTCGGCCCGGATGACATGAGAATAAAGAAAGGTATTCCAATAAACAGTCCCGTCTTTGAAACCCCTGCCTTGCTTGAAGCAATGGTTCAGGTAGGCAAGGTCGCTCGAAAGGCCGGCAAGTACGCCGGTTGCATCGTTGCCGGCGGCGACGCCGCCAGGCGCGTTGTCGACATGGGTTATCAACTGGTGATCGGAGGTGCGGACAAGGGATTCCTGCAGGCCTCTTCGCAAACACAGTCCAAGGCCCTTCGCCAAGCCCTGGGCTCCAAAGCCGCCGCAACCACTGCAAAAAAACCAAAGGCAACGCCGGACAAATCACAAGGTCATTATTAGACCGGAATGAAGACCGACATTCACATTTGCTGGACAATCGATTGTGAGGCAATCCACGATTTCGGCGGCTGACCTGACCGCAAGGGCACCTGGTGCTTGAAACGCCCCCTGGCTTTGCCGATACTGCACGGGTGACGCCGGGGGTGGGCGTATCGGCAAGACAATGCCGGGACGGCTCGACACAATCGGCAATCGACAATAGAAGTCAGCAAATGGTAGGGTGTCCGAGCGGTTGAAGGAGCTGGTTTTGAAAACCAGTGTGCCGAAAGGCACCGTGGGTTCGAATCCCACCCCTACCGGTACTGTGAACTGGACGAAGGCTGTCTGGCCGGTCGCCGGGGGGCGTCTCGACAGGTGCCCCAAATCGTCGATCAGTTGGGGCCTGCCCATCGCAACGTGCCGGCTTTGGCGGTCACCAGCAGAACAGCGAGGGTTGCGGACCTGTTTTTTCCGTCGAGTCGAAACACGGCACGATACACGTTCTTTCCGAAACGCTCGATTTTCTCCAGTTCGACGGTATCGGCGTCAACGATTCGTTCCATCGCACCTCGCAGCACGCGAGTCTGCCCTCCGGTGAGGTCCGCAGCGGCTTGGCGCGCCATCAGTTCATCCAAACGTTCCAGACCGCCTTCATGAAGCAACTGCACCATCTTGCGCACCTGCTTTGCCTGCGGGCTGTCCCGGCCGAGTTTTCGGTGCTCGTATTCCTTGGAACAGCCGGCAAAAACCGGCAGCATCTGCGCCACGACAAGAATTATCAAACTATTCCTGATCATAATGCGGAACGTTCTGCGTACCGACAAATCCCAAGTCAACGTCCTTATATATACCACTGATGATCCATCCCTCCAGGCCAAAACCGCCGGCGTGGCCATCCGCGCAGAGGGCGTACGTCTTATCCTTGTGGCGAAAGTGCGAGGTAGGCGTTTGACTCCAGCCCGCCCCACTTCCGGTGACCGGTTCGAGGTACGAGGAGTTCTGGAAAATCCGCACACTTCCCGGCGCCCAGTACATGCCGGAATCGGCAAAGACGAACAATTCCCCGGGGTTGTTCAGGTCCGACTCACATTTGGGCGGCACGCCAAACCCGGCAAGACACGCGGCGTTATAGCCGTAGTTTGTGGTCGGCTCGCTGACGCCGCCCTGGGGCACGTAACTCCCCCACTGCTGCTTGGGGCACCAGAGGCTCGCCAGCAAGTTGTCGCAGTATTGCATGAAAGGGCTTGGGCGCGTGTCCACCGGGTCGGTGTTGGTGCCCCAAAAGTAAGCGTGCACTCCCGCCCTCGGCGTGTTG
Organism: Phycisphaerae bacterium; assembly: GCA_030754715.1. Taxonomy (GTDB): domain Bacteria; phylum Planctomycetota; class Phycisphaerae; order SM23-33; family SM23-33; genus JASLZV01. Next base: position 2,369 of record JASLZV010000092.1, on the reverse strand, counting down.
TATAAAGCAAACGGCCAAAACTCGCCTTGATTGTCGGAATGATATATTTTCATGCTAAAGCCGAGATTGTGGAGGTTGTTCAGGCAACTGACCGAATAGGCGCCTTCCTTCGCCCCGCCAAGCGATGGTAGCAAGATCACACTGAGGGTGGAAATGATCCCGACCACCACCAGCAGTTCAATCAGCGAGAAGCCGGATTTTCGCCCGGAGCTTTTCATGCGTCTCTCTGCGGCCGCCGGCCACAATCACACATTCATTTCTTATCGCGCCTCAGCAGTACCATGCCACCCAACGCCAGCAGGCTCACCGTCGCGGGTTCGGGAACGGGCGTCGTGGGCGCCCTTAAGTGGTCCCAATTGGCATCGGTAGAGCCCCAGGACCATCCGTCGTAGTCGCCGTCGTTCAAAACTCGGCTGTCAACACCGGAGCCGGAGGCGATCCAGTTCTCTCCGTCAGTGCTGGTGTAATATCCCCAACTGGTGTCGGCGCCCTTCGTTGCACCCGGATAGTCGAAATCGTTGACAAAGTGGGTTGAGTACAGATCGTACCAGGTTGCGTCAACGTTCAGCGCACCGGCCTGATCGATGGTATCCATCGCGTCCCATCCGGTGGCCGCCCCGTCCCATCTATAACCGAAGGCGTAATTGTAGCCGGTGTCAAAGTCGATAACCATCACCGCCTTCTTGTCGCCGGTGCCGGCCCAATATTCGATGTCAACATCGTCAAAGGTATACCCGTAAGTCGTAGCCGCAATGGCCGTCAAGAGCATACAAACTACCGCAAGACCAAGATTTTTCGTTGTCATGTTTTCCAGTTCCTTCCGATTTGTGCCGGTTATCCGGCACGATTCACTCGAGACACAAAACAAACATAAACCGGATACATCTCGTTCGTTCCTTGCCAAGCACCTCCTAAATTGCCTTCCAGCAAGCCCACCACGAATGGTCAGTGGCCCGGGCGCAAGACCGACCGGCCGACAACCTGGAGGGGATGGAGCAATTCGGGGCGAGCACCGGCGAGCAACGAGCAAGGAGCAACGAGCATTTGGTACGTATGCGTTTCTCTCGCGAACGCCAAACAAAAGCCCCGGCGCCTTGCGAATCTCAGGCCCGGGGCAAACCGACAAGTTGCTTTCAGTGGTCCCGGAAGGCCGATTGACTCGCGAAGGCGGGTCCAGGTTGGTCACGGGCAGGTCTTCTGGCTTCCGGGTCTTCCTCCCGCCGCGACCTTCCCGCTGCGACCCCAAGTCGCCAGCAGTGGTTTTTCAACTTGCGGCGGTCGTCGCCGGTTACAGCGGCGCGTCCGCGGCCGATTCTCACGGCCTTCCCTGTGCCCGGCTACCCGCCGGGCAAACCCATAACGTGGAAAAGTATATCGCCTCCTCCCCGACATGTCAACAAAACAATTCGCTTCCCACGACAAATAAACTCCCGCCTGTCCGACCGGCCCGGATGCGGCGGGGCAACCATTACTTGGACTCGGACAACGCTTGCCCGCAGGCTTCTACCAGTCGTTCCTTGAGTGTCTCGATGTCCTCGGTGCTTCGGAGACCCGCGGCGCGGCGGTGTCCACCGCCGCCGAAACGCCCCGCCAAGCGGGCTACGTTCACGCGGTCGCGGCTGCGGAGGTTGACCCGTACGCAATCGCCGTTTTGCACCAGCAGGATGGCCGACTCCACCGTTGCGATTCGCAGCGCTTCGTTGACCATGTTCTCTGTTTCATTGGTATGCGCACCGGTCTCTACAAAGTCGGCCTGTCGAAGGGTCATTACAGCCAGGCATCCGGCGAAGTAAAACTCCATGCTCTCCAGCACCCGCACCAGAAGCCTCAGTCGCTCGGGCCGGTCGTTCTGGTGAATTCTGCGGTACAAGACATCTGGTCGCACACCGGCGTCTGTCCACCGCGCCACTGCCCGCAGGCATCGACCGTCGGTGTTGGCAAACCGCAGCCAGCCTGTGTCGGTGACGATGGCCGCCATCAGCGCCTCGGCAATTTCTTTTTTCAGCGGCCAACCCAACGCGTCGATCAACTCGCCGACCATCACACCGGTGGCTGCCGCCGACGGATCGATCCACGCCGAAATCGTCGCCGGTAGCATGGTGGTCGATGACGGCAACCTTGTCGCGGCGTCTGGCGATGCCCTCGGCCGCCGCGTCCAACTGCTCCTTCGCGCAGGTATCCAGCACAACGATCAGGTCGGCCCGGTCGGCCAGAGCCTCAAACTGCCCCACAGCCACACACTCGCTTCCGGACAACAGAAACTCCAAGCGCGTTGGGATTTTATCAGGAACGAACAGGTGCACGGTCTTTTCGGCCGATCCGGCCGCAAGGGCCAGCGCCCGCATCGAGCCCAGCCCGTCGCCGTCGGG
>JASLZV010000091.1 GCA_030754715.1 Phycisphaerae bacterium | reverse complement strand
AATAGACCTACTGTAGGCAAGCGATACTTCGTCCAATAGAAGCAAGGACCAGCGGGCATGAGAGTACTGATTCTCGATCCGGATTGGCGGTTCGCTCGGCGAGCGCAGGGCTATCTTGAGTCTTTAGCCCACCTTGTTGTGGTTGCCCCCCACGCTCACGAGGCCAGCCAGAAGGTTGCCCACTGGCAGCCGGACCTTGTTATCGTGGCGGCGGAACTGTGTGACAGCGGGGTACTGGAGGACCTGCACGCCGCCGAGAACCCTCCGGCAGTACTCTTGACAGGCTGGATGGACCGGTACGCCCGAGTGTGGCGAGCCTGGCGCCGGGGCGGGCATGAACTACTCATGAAGCCGGTATTCACCATCGAGGAACTCCACCAGGCGATTGTGACAGTCTTGGAAAACGCGGTGGTTGGGACACGGACGCGCCGGCTGGCTGTCTCGGCATAACAGGTGGCCTCGACACCGATCGACAGAAGTTAGAACGAACCGTAAGGCCCGCACGATGCTCAGATGCGGGTCTTATGTCTTTGGGGGTATAAAGCAATCGCCACTGCCTTTACGCATCCCCTGTTGCGTGCATTTGGCAATTGCGGTACCTTTCGCCCATGATTGGTCGTGGGATCGGCTCTGGCTTTGCCGCTGCGCGAGATTTTCTCGCGCGAGGACTGGTGAGGCTGGGTGTGAGGCCAAATTGGCTCACGGTAGGGGGTATGGCGATTACCGCCGCCGCCGGGGTCTGCTATGCCCTGGGCGTCGGACGCCAGTTCGCCTGGACGCTTCGCTCCGGCGCCTCGCCCAACGCTTACCTCTTGCTGGGGGGCGGCCTTTTGGTTTTGGCCTCGGCCTGTGACATGCTCGACGGGGCGGTAGCCCGCCTGGGCACCCACTCGTCGGTCTTTGGACAGTTCCTCGACAGCATGTTGGATCGGTTCAGCGACTTTGCCGTATACTCCGGCATTGCAATTGGTTACGCGGTGCAAGGCCCGGCCAACATCACGTTCGTGTTGCTGAGCATGCTGTCATTCGTAAACGCCTTCATGATCTCGTACGCAAAGGCCCGCGCGGAGAACCTGATCGCCTCCTGCCCGGTAGGTTACTGGCAGCGCGGCGAGCGATCAGCGGCCATCCTGATTGCCACCTTTGCCCACAACATCCCCGCGCTGGTGATTCAACAGGCCATGCTGCCGCTGTTGACGGTCGTGCGGCGAATCCTGTACACCCGTGCTGTTATGGCGGGCAAGAGACCCCCTCTCGACCCGCGCGCCGGCCGGTGGTGGCTGAAGGTGCGCCTGTGGCGATGGCCGCGGATGACCGTACCGTACGACCTTGTAACGGGGCTGAACATCGCCTGGCTGATCTTTGCCCCGATTCCGGCGTACGATGTGCTGAGACAGTTGGCGGAGGTTGTCAGCACTTGAGGCGTCCGGAAGTATTGCCGAGAATTCACCGCAGTTGCCCAAACAGCGTCAGTGCACTTGCACCTGTGATGTGGATGTTGGCGTACTGGCCGGCGAGGTCGCGCGGGCCGTCAAACACGGCAATGTGGTCGCCCCGGGTCCGTCCGACCAGTTGCAGGTGACCGGGATTGGCCGGGGCCTTGGGCTGCTTGCCGGCCCGGCGGCTCGGGCCTTCTACAAGAACCTCCATTGTTCGCCCGATCAGCTTCCTGTGATGCGCCAGGCCGGCCTCGGCCTGGACGGCCAGCAGTTCATTGTTGCGATATTTCTTGACCGCCGCCGGTATGTCATCGACCAGATGCCTGGCCCCTGCGGTGCCCGGCCGTGGGGAATACTTGAAGATGAAACTATTTTTGTAGCCGCTTCGTCTGATCAGGTCGGCTGACGCGGCGTGGTCCTGCTCGCTCTCACCGGGAAAGCCTACGATGAAGTCGCCGGCCAGCACTACGTCGGGCACGATCGCCCTGGCGCGGTCGATCAGATCATCATATTGCTCTCGCGTATAGTTGCGCCCCATGGCTTTGAGGATCCGGTCCGAGCCGCTTTGGGCGGGGCAGTGTACGTACGGGCAGATGTTGGGCAGGTCGCGCATCGCCTCTAGTATGTCGTTGCCGAAGTCTATGGGATGAGAGGTAACAAAGCGCAGGCGCCGCAGGCCCTCGATGTCTGAGACCCGCCCCAGCAGGTCGCTGAAGCTAACCGTCTGCTCGCCGGCGCGGTGGCAATAGCTGTTGACGGTTTGGCCCAGCAGCGTAATCTCGCACCGTCCGGCGGCTACCAGGCGGCGGACCTCCTCGACGATCGCGCTTGGCTTGCGGCTGATCTCCGGCCCGCGGACAAACGGCACGATGCAATATGTGCAGAACTTGTCACACCCGCGCATCACGCGAACGTAGGCCCGTGCGTTCGGCCCGATACAGGGGTCTCGGCCCTGGTCCAGTACATCGAAATTGGGGTCATTTTCGAAGGCGTCCCTGGCGGTCTTGCGATCCGGATCGCGGGCTACCGTTGTCTTGCCAGCCGCGGCGTTGAGGATCATCTCGGGCAGGTCCGACAGTTGCCTTGGCCCGCAGGCAATGTCCACGCATGGGTAGCGCTTGCGAAGGGCGGGCCCCTGTCGCTGGACCATGCAGCCCAGTACGCCGACAATCGGCGGATGCTTGAGGTTGCCCTTGCGCCGGGCCTCTTCGCCCAGACGTGAGTAGACTTTGTTCTCCGCGTGCGCCCTGACCGAGCAGGTGTTGTACAGCACCACGTCGGCGCTCTTGCGATCGTCGGTAATCTCGTGCCCGGCTGCCAAAAGTCGCCCCGTTACCAACTCGCTGTCCAGGCGGTTCATTTGGCAGCCCATGGTTTCAAGGTATATCTTCATGTTCGTCGTGCCGGGCGGGACCGCCCATCATACACAAACGCTTCGGCGAACGTGTGGATACGTTTGCGACATGGAGGTTTCGTGGTCTGCTTGGCGACGCAATGCAAAAAGCCCACGCAGCGTGCTCCGTGGGCTCCGGCTGAAGGGTGGCTGATGGGATTCGAACCCACGACCCCCTGGACCACAACCAGGTGCTCTAACCGACTGAGCTACAGCCACCATGTCTGTCGCGGGTGCGGGAAGCAGCGCAATATAACCGTACCGCCTCGCCCGTGTCTTGTCAAGGTCGGCGCGCCAAACCTGTCTGTCGCCGGTGAGTTGCAGGCTCTGCTGCGCTCCGGAGTTGACGTAAATGAGACGAGACGGCTGCTTTGTCTATTTGGCCGACGTCGCCGCCCCAGGGGTCGGCTGGGTTGTCGGCGTTTTGGGGCTTCCCTGCATGCGGCGCAAGATGTAACCGCCGCCAATGAGCACCGCAACGACCAGCAGGATGACCAGCGCCACCGGCCACGTGATGCGGCTGGTTCCTTTGGACCCCTTGGGGTATTTCGGCCGCTGCGTGAAGAACCGCCCCAGCCTGCCTGTGAGGCGCATCCTCGCGTTTATTCCCCACCCGGCGCCTTCCAGGATGGCGCTGAGGTCGCGCCGACGCAACTTCATAACGGCCACGATGGACGTCGGCAGCAATACCGCCAGGATCGCCGCCGCGATGCCCGCGACTATCGCCCACACGTTGGTCTCTGAAAAAGTCTTGGTTATGTATGCCAGGGCTGAACCGAGGGCGGCCGTCGCCACACCGATCCCCATCAACATGCCACCGGACGGCATGCCCCCCTTCTGTGCCGGGGCTTGTTTGATCGTTGCTGCGGCCTGCGCGTCGAGTTTTTTCTCGGCTCGGGTGGTAAGCGACTCGATCTTGCCGGTAATGAGTTTCCCCAGGCGGACAAACGGCGACAGCATCGCCTCGCGGACACTGATGGGGTTCTCGATAACCTGCACGACTACCGCGTCGTGTTCGGCTCCGGAAATGTCATGGAACAGGCCTCGCTTGCCCACGCACAGGTTGCCCTTGCCGCCTGAGGTCACCGGTGAGGCTATCTCGTACTTCTTTTGTTCCTTGTCCGTTACCTCCACGTACAGTACGTACATGTTGGACGTCCGGGCCAGTTCCGCGTGCCGCGCGCGGTTCTCCACGCGAACGGTCAAGTTGAATACCCGCCCGTCGGCTACCAGCGCCCCCATCTCGAACATGGCTCGGCGGCTGGCGTCGTAAAGGTGTGGGAAACTGACAAAATTGTTGGCCAGGTCCAGCAGATACCCCTGGTATAGCAGGAGCTTTTCAGCCAGGCGGATGTTGTTCAGGTCGAAAGCCGTCTTGATGCTGTTGGCGATCAGGGCGCCTACGGCATCGGCGAATCTCTCCTCCAGGTACTCGCCCAGTCTCTCGACGCCGAGAGACTCCAACGCGGCGGCGGGCTTGGCGGCCGCCCATTCATGGTGCCCCGCAAACACCGACTTGATCCTGCCCCAGTCGTCGGCTGACAGGGCCTCCTTATCGCCGCCCAGCACCCGCTCGGCTACGTCCCGGCGGAAACGCTCCAGCAGGTCGGCGTAAAACGGATTGACCCGATCAGCGAAAGTCAGCACCCCGGCCGGTCGGGCCGTGGCAATCGGGGCCTTTTTCAGTACCTCCTGGATTGTAGCCGGGTCGTCAAGATCGAGGCCCCCCAGTTCCTCGTCTTGCCAGCCCATCCGTCCCGCCAGGCGCTCGTCCAACGCCAGGGCCTCGCACTGGGCAAAGTACTGGTCTATCTTGCCCCGCAGCGAAGCCAGAACCCCGTAGACCCCCGGCGTCTCGGCCCCCAGTGGCATGATGCCAGTCTTGTCGCTGTCGGAGGGGATCTCCCCCTGCCCGTGCCACTGGAGATAGGCCTTAGCCCCTTCGATAAAGGCCTCCAGTTGCGCTCGGCCGAGGCCTTGTGCGCCGCTGGGATGGGGTGCCCCGCCCACCGCGGCGATTCCGTCCAGGATGAACTGCCGGATATCCGCCTCGTCGGCCGCCTCGGGCAGCACCACGCCCGCTTCGCTGACGGGCATGGATTCCACCTCGGCCTTTATTTGACGAATCTCCGCAAGCGTGATTTCCTTTGCCTCGGGCTTGTCCAGGCGGCTGAGCATCTTGGCCGCCGCATTGTGAATTCGCCGCCCTTCGTCGGTCTTGGTGTTGATGGCCTCCAGCCGCAGAGTCCGGCTCGATTCGGTCACGCCGCGGTGGTCGCGAAGCACGTCGAAAAGCCACCTGATGGCGACTTTCACCTCAAAGCACATGATGCGGACGTTGTTGTCAACGTCCAGCAACTGGAGAAACGTGCTGTCGCAGTTAATCGTGCTTGTCGGGGCGTTGGTAGCCGCCCAGTGCGATTCGTCCAGCCGTTCGGCCAGCCGGAGATCGGCGGCCGTTTCGATCTGCAAGTGACATGAGCGCCCATAGCGTCTGAAGATCATTTTGTCGTCTGTTCCCATTGGACATGCCTTCGTAGCGGTTCACTGTAGGGGCTTGTAAAGTCCTTGCATACAATAGGCCTGCCGTCCTGATGAGTCCATACTATTTCGCAACCGGCGGCGTTTCGGAAATGACGGCAGTCAACGTTGACGAGGATGTTCTCCTCTGTTCGTCCGCTGCCCCTGGCTGCCGCGTTCCTGTTTGACATTGCCGTGTGGCGAAAGTAGAAAAGGTCAGAGCGGCCGAACTTCTTGTGTCCGGATGGAATAGTCGGAGCCGCGGGAAACCACCACGATGGCATACAAGCACAGGTATGCATTCTCGTCTTCGCTTCATCATCGCTGCCTGATGGATCACACCAGGCAGGCCTTGGCGTACGATGGCGGCGACGTCAAAACCTGGCAGGGCAGGCTCCGCCGCAAGTTGCGACAACTTATCGGGGCGATGCCGGGCCTCAAGCAGCGCGTCGGCCTGAATGTGCGATCGCTGTGGCGGCGCCGGGGCCGGTTGGGGACCATCGAGAAGATTGTTTTCACGGCCGAGCCTTGTGCGGACGTGTCGGCTTACGTGTGTTTGCCCGGAGGGGCCCAGCCGCCCTGGGGCGCTGCAGATAAGCGTTGGCTGCTCTAAAGAGGAATCCATGAAGATTTTTGTCGTGAACTACGGCAGTAGTTCGATCAAGTATCAGTTGTTTCTCATGCCTGACGAGTCGGTGCTGGCCAAGGGGTTATTGGAGCGCGTCGGGATGAACCAGGCGGTGTTAACCCACAGTGCCAACGGCGGGGAAACCGATCGCAAGGTCAACGCGCCGGACCACGCCGCCGGCCTGAAAATTATCCTTGATGCACTTGTGGATGGCGGTGTGGGGGTGCTCAAGAACATTAACGAGATTGACGCCGTCGGTCATCGCGTGGTGCACGGGGGGGAGCGAGCCACAGAGTCGGTGCGAATCGACGCGGCCGTAATCAGGTTGATCCGCCGCAATGCTGAACTGGCCCCGCTGCACAATCCTCCCAACCTGGCAGGCATCGAGGGCGCCATGGCCGCCGTGACCAACGCGCCCCATGTAGCCGTTTTCGACACCGCGTTCCTGGCAACCCTGCCCGAAAAGGCCTACCGATATGCCGTACCGACCGATTGGTACACCCGGTACCACGTCCGACGCTACGGCTTCCACGGCACCAGCCACCGGTACGTGACGCTCCGTGCGGCCGAATTGCTGGGTAAAAGTATCGACCGGATAAACCTCATCACCGTCCACATGGGCAATGGGGTGTCGATGACAGCGGTAGCCGGCGGAAGGGCCGTGGACCACTCCATGGGCATGACCCCGCTTGAGGGACTGGTTATGGGCACCCGCAGCGGCGACATAGACCCCGCCGTCGTACTGTACATGATCGCTCAGGGCCTCAGTGCCCCGGAGGTGGACCGTGTATTGAACAAGCAGTCCGGACTGCTGGGACTGAGCGAACTTTGCAACGACATGCGCGATCTGGTGGCCGCGGCCCAACAGGGCAACACGAAGGCCAAACTCGCCACCGAGATGTTTGTCTATCGCGTGGTTAAGTACATCGGCGCCTATCACGTTATTCTGCCTGACCTGGATGCGATTGTCTTCACCGGCGGGATCGGGGAGAATTCCGTCGTGATCCGCGAGGCGATTTGCCGTCAACTTGGACGATTG
>JASLZV010000090.1 GCA_030754715.1 Phycisphaerae bacterium | reverse complement strand
TCTGCGTGCTCGATGGCGTTGATCAAGTCCTCTTCGTTCTTTCTTATCGACCTGGATAGTTCTCTTTGGTGTTTCCCTTTGAATGCTTGCTGTTTGGGGTTATAGACCCTCGGCTTGAGTTGCCCAGTTGGCAGGATATCCAATGATGTCCCGCCCGCATTCCTTGCGAAATTGCGGCCGAAGACTTTCATCGCATAATTTTGCAGATCATCAACGCCGTTGATCATCCAGTTTGCATGTTGGCGCATCATCATGAGATGTTGGTCATCGACACTAAGCGATGCACTTTCGAGTTGGTTCGCAAACTCGGTATTGACGTTTCCTTCTGCCGCCATGTCGGCTGCTTGCTGACGGATCAGGTCTTGAATTTCTGAGTCGCGTCCCTCCGCCTGTTTGGCCTTATATTCCATTGCATATTTTCGCCACGATTGAACAGACTCTCGCACTGCCCAGGTTGAACCACGAGAATCCGTGCGGACTGATGCAAGTTGGCCACCCCGTAAGGAGGCATATTCCCGCGTGTGATCGAGGAATGAGGCTGTTGATAAGCCCTTTGAAGCGGGCGGCTCCGTTGTGCAATGCTTGTTCCATACGCATCGGGTTGGCGCTATCGATTGAACTTTCAATCGCCATCCTGAATTCTTCTGAGTCATACAGAAGTTTGGCGGCCATTTCGACATTGACCTGATTTGGGTCAGGGCTCGCTTGCTGCCTCCCTTCAGACATACGTCGGAAGCGCCAGGCGTAGGCCCGGTAGACCTCATCGAACCTGTTGGGCTGTATCCCACTCCCGTCGGCGTCGAGATAGGGCGCGATCCGCTCGAACAGCGGGCGGAGTTCTGGATCGACATAATCGTTATTGATGCCGAGGACGTACTTGTCGATGATATGGTTCAGTGTTTCAGCCATGCGGGACCAGATACCCTTCATCTCGGCCCAGTGCAGGCCGGATGTACTGCCGACATAGAACTGGGCGAACTGGTTGGCGAAGAATTCCGCTGGGCTGGATAGTTCGGCAGCGGGATCCGCACCCGGCAGGCGCTTGGCCAGAGAGGTGAAGTCAGGGCCGTTCTTCGCCACATATTTCTCCATGGCATTCCAGAACTGGAGCCGTTCCTCTGGCGTAAGGATGTTGAGGTAACCCCAATGGCCTAACTCATGCAGGAGATCGACAGACTTTGGTGTCCCAACATGCGCGGATTCTGTGAGGGTGATCTGATTGCCGCCCTTCTGCCCACGGGGCTGACGGAAGAATGGTGTCTCCGTTTCCCCTTGGTTGAGGTGGGGTAACTTGCGCCCCTCACGCCCGGAAATCCTACGCAGTGCGTCGGTGATGAAAGATAGTTCGGTTATATCCTCGCCATTGAAAAGATCGGCGACCGCTCTCATTGCCTGTCGTCTTGAGGCATTCGGGTATTTGATGCCGTCTGGTGCGTAATGCGCCAGGGCTTCATACCCTGCCTGTATCTTGGCTATGTGTGTGGCGAACAACTGAGAAGCGTTGTCATCCCCAAACATCTTCCATGTGGTGTTTTCCATATCCATAACCCAGTTATGGATATCAGCCGCAGTTTCAAATTTGTCGAACTGGGCCGGGTCAAGGCGACGGAACGACGGCAGTGCCGCCATGTCTTCGATCTTGATGGGGATTTGATCTAGTTCATGCACCCTTACTGGCAGTCGAGCCTTCAAACTCTTGGCTGCGCCAGTGGCGTGGTTTGATAGTTTTGGTGTGCTACTCCCCATCGAGGACAACACATCTTCGGATTTGATGAAGTTGGCGCCCGGGTCTAACGGCACAAAGGTGCTCTGAATTTTTCCTTTACTGATTCTCCCGGCGTCACTGTAGCCAATCACATATTCCTGACTCGTCGCTTTGCCTAAAACATCCCCCACTGTTCTGCCAGCGTCGAGTTGGCGATCGCTTGCCCTTCGGACGTTGCCCGAAAATTTGCCAGACAGTAACTGGATGGCGACTTGTTTCCCCTTCGGCACAGAGATTGCGCGAAGTTCGGTTGCGAGAATATCGGGCGAGTCGATATCAGCAGAGTTGGGCTCCGGTGCGCTCGCATCTTCTAGGTCCGCACCCCTGTGTGTGTTCGTCTCGTGCCAGTTGGGTTCGGGGTATGAGAGGGTTTCGTCCACGTCGCGGGAAAGCGCAAGACGTCCTGCCTTTGCCGCTGCTTTGATTTGTTCAGAAATAACTTCTGGAATACGGTCTTTGACCTTGCCCCGGTCTTTGACAAAGAGGACGTTATCCCCATCGGTTGACTCGATCAGGTAGCCGTTCTTCCACTTGGTGATGGTGGCAACTTCGGGGCCGCCCGCATGGAAAAACACAGCGGTCGAATTGATGGTGTCATCAGTGCCCCGAATCGGCGCATAGGCCAGATCGTTCTCGACATCGATCTCAATCCCCTGGTGAACGATGACTCGGGGAGTTCTTTTACCTCTGGGCTTGGTATCAGTGGGGGGTGAAGTGCTAGTTCTTGCCTTTTCGATCGCGGCCTGGAGTTTGGCCTTATCCCCCGTCCTTATGAATTCCGTAGCAGCCGCGGCTCTTGACTGCCCCTCTTGTGACAACTGAGCCTGTTCACGATGCGAGTTATCGACCACCTCTTTGGCAACCTCTGTGTGCGATACACGATCATCGACAGGATCCAGGGTGTTATCACCCCACGCTTCATGCCACATCCGTTCATATTCGGCCAGTGGTTTTGTGTCTTGGCCCCGCGCTTTGCGCCAGCGGATGTGGTCTTCTGCCCTGGCTAGGAACGCTATCTTCGCCTTGGCGTAAACAACCTCAAAACGATCGCCAAATTCCTCGCGTAGTTTGGTGACGATCTTTCTCTGTTTGGCATTAGTCGCATCAATGCGAGATTGCTTTATGTGTTGGAATCGATCGCCCCATAATTTCTGCAACTGTTGCCACTCTCGTGACTTAAAGAAATCACGCTCGACTTTGCGTTCTTTGCGGGCGGCCTTCTTACGTTTGAAGTAGTCTGTCTTGGCGGTTTCTTTCAACGCGGCCAATTCTTTTTCGATGTCAGTAACGGGCCGGCCTTTGGTGGGTTCGCCCAGTTGACGCTGTTCAAGCAAAGCCTCAAGACGACCGATCTCAGCATCGTTGGCGGCCTTGTCTATGGCCCGTATCTCGTCTTTGGTTGTCTTGATCTCCGCTTCGATTTGATCGTCTTTCTTCGCTGGCTTCCGTGCCGCACGCAGTTCTTTCATCTCCTCAGTCAGCGCTGCTACCTTCTCCTTGTCTTTAGCCTCTCGCGCTTTTTTGATTTCTGCCTGCTTTGCCTTGATCGCGCCCTCAATCTCCGGCGCCGCTTTGCCTTCTTTGGGTCTGGCGTCGTAAAGACCAGCCAGTTTTGCTTCGAGGGCAGAGATCTGACGATCCGCCTTACCGCGGGCAGTCTCGACTTCGCGGGCAACCTGTTCTTTCTGCGTTATGTTGAGGCCAGTCTTTTCGTCTGTTCCCGCCTTACGCAATGTAGTGCTGGCTATGGCCGCGTCTTCGATCTCTCGTCTTGCAGACTCAGCCGCGTCGAAAATCCTGGCGCCCGATTCGTCTCGCTCGGCCAGTCGTGGGTATAACGCATACATATATGTGTATTGCGTAGCGCTCTTGCCGCGGCCTGGACGAAGAATGGATTGAATTTGCCCAGCAACCGGGCGCAATGAAAGTTCGCCAGCCTCTATCTTGGCTTTCTGCTCCAAGAGAACAGCGAGTTCCTGCGCTTCGTTCATCCCCTCCATCTGCGACTGAGTGGCAGTGAGATCATCCCCTTCCGCCATCTTGCGTTGCAGGTGATTTACACGAGCCCGTATCTTCTGGTACGCGGGGATATGGGTGCGGCCCTCGTGACCGCCAGGCTCCTGGCGAAGACGAACGCCGCCATCCGGGGCGTCCATCGTCTTGTTCTTTATGGCTTCGATCTTGCTGATCGATGCCAGCCGCGCCAGCGACAGCGCCATCGGCCTCGGCTTACCCGACTTGACCAGTTCCTCGACTACCTTCTTTTGCCAGGTGAGGATGATTTTCTGCTGTGCTTTTGTTAGGTCAAACTTGGAAATATCGAATTCGCCAGAGCGTACCGCCTGGACATCGCCTACCAGGCGATCAGCGATTTCGCTGCCGAATTCCTTTCTGATGTCTTCAATGAGTCGGCCAGCATCTGCTGGATCGTATTCGGCCAGTTTGTTTGCAGCAAAAAGAGGGACGTTCTTGTCCAGAAAATTGTCATATTCGTTGACAATGTGGATTTGCAGATAGTTGTCATCGCCCACCCGTGCTTTCAGAATTTCGCGGAAAACCTCCGGCATAAACACAACACGCTCATTTCCCTGCTCAATCGTCTCCTGCACCTGGTCGATCAGGGCTTGCTTCGCCTGATAGATCTTGAGTTGTTTGGCAATCCAAGCCTTCTTGGCCACCTTCTTATGGCTTTTCGTTAATCCGAGGCCATGTTCTCCTTGGCCCGCTTCACGCAGCCCCGCACGGACCTCTTTGGCCGACAAGCCAATGCCGTCATCGGGGTCGGAGAGTCTGAGAACAATATCCTTTTCGGTGAGCCCGCCAAGTTCTGTCACCAAGTCTTCAAAGGTTGGCGGCGCGGCCGCTTCATCGGCACCCACCACCTGTGCCGCGTTGACCTTCGGTGGCACCACCGTGTCTACTGCTGCTTCACCCTTATCGGTCGGAAGGCCACCCGCGTCATCGTCCGTCTTGACGGGGGGCGGTTCGTCTGTCTCGACCTTAACGTGATCGGGTTCTGCTCCGGTTACGATCTCATCGGTCTTGGCTTTGACTTGCTCACTGATGTGTTTGACGTTTGCCCGGGCATCTTTGAGCGCCTGTTTGCGTGCGTCTAGTGAATCTGTCAGGGCTCCGGCTTCGGCGGCCTCGGGCTCGGTCAACGTACCGGCGTCTGCCTTTTTCCTCAGATAATTGGCCCGGTCATAATCCTTGCGGTTCTGGACGGCCAAGTCATCGAGTTGGGTCTTTGCTGCCGCCAGTTGCTCTTCGAGCGGGGCTTCGGCGGGCTTGCTGGTGGGGTCTGGGAGATCCTCGCTACCCGAATCAGAGGCTTTGGCCCCTGTCTCATCACCTTCTGGCCCTCTGGGCGCAGGAGCGCCTGTATCGTCCGCTACGGGCGATTCTGTCTCACCCCCTTCTGGGCGTTCTGTTGGCCCTTCGGGCGTCTCTACACCCCTTTCTGGGCCTCCTGTGGGCGTTTCGGCTCCAGCAGCGCCTCGTGAGGGGGCTGCGCCCCCTGCCGGTGGCGCTTCGTCAAAGCCTGGGACACCGCCCAACTCGACCTCATCCGGGCCTCCAGATGTTCCCCTTACCACTCGCTCGGCTTCTTCGAGATCACCCCTTTTCAGAGCCATAGCCAGTGACTGGTGGGCCTCATCCTGTTCGATGATTCGCTGTCTTGCTGAGACGGCCCTCTCGTCTGCCTTGGCCTCTAATGCAGCAGCCTGGGCTTCCTGGGCATCACGATGTTTGGGCCATTCTTTTATGACCTTTATGCGTGCCGCTGCTCTTGCCGTCTCGTTGGCGAGTTCCCCGCGCTGGACCTTGGTGACAACATCAACTGCCTCATCCAATCCAACATCGAGTTCATCCGCCAGATGGGCAAGGTGAAGTTGCTCAAAGTTATCGAGGAGTGTTTCAGCCTCTTCGAGCGTGATCCTCTCGGGATCTACCTCGTCGAGATCCGCCCGACCCTCTGCCGCTCTGGCTGCTGCTTCTGCCTCTTCGGCCGCTGCTCGATCCGTCAGTTTTACATCCGCTTCTGCGATGCCTCTTCGTGTTGCAGAGCGCTCACTTTTCGGTTTCCAGAACTTGTATGGCAGGCCCGCACCCATGGCGCCGAAGCCGGCACCCATGGCCCCTCCAAGTCCGGCACCAGCAACGGTGGAAATTCCCGCCCGGAGAGGATCGAATTCGTCTTGGATGCCAAGTTCGATGTCTCGGCCCTGAAGTGCAACATCTGCGCCCAGTGCTATCGGCGCATTGATCCCAGCCTCGACAACGGCGCCTCTCTTGGCGCCGGCTTTGATCCCCGCCCTGGTTGCTTCCTTGGCGCTTTGGCCGACCATCCGGGCGCCGAACGCCACTCCACGACCCGCTACTGCACCACTACCGAATCCGATTAAGTTGACAGGATCAAGAAGGACGGACTTGGTGTTGCGCCACAGCCCCTCCATGCCCTTGCCCCCTTCTTCGTAGAAGTTGGGGTACATCTCGTAGACTCTCTGGAGGCGGGAGAGCCGAGCCTTCTGGGGTTCCTCCATCCCTTTGGACTGTGCCCACTCTTTCCCGATCCCCACTGTATTGAGGTTGTTCCACGAGCGGTCGTTCCAGTAATACTCCAGGGCTTCTTCTGCGGACTGAAAACTGACGCCATCACGCTCTTCGTAATAGGTCATCACGTCTTGGACGAATCGAGCGTCTTTCTCGATGTCCTTAACGGTTCCGGGGTTTAGGCCACGAACATACCCGAGGTTATCTTGGTCAACGCCGAACTGACTACCAGGGGCAAACCCCTGAAAGTGGGAAGAATAACGGCCCATGCGGTTCTCCAGTTTCCGTCAAAAAAGGCTGACAACAAAATACTGGGAATCAGGCCGTGTGTCGTCCCGTCCGGTGTTTTGGGCGCCTGGTGTACTTGGTGCGGTCGGGGTGCCTCTTGGATCGATTGAGTCGCCTACCGTACTTCGCCACAGGGTTGCGGCATCTTTTATTCGGCATCCGGTTCGCCGACCTGTTCAACCCGGAGTTGTTCGAGTTGTTTGTTCAGTTCGATAATTTCCTGCTCAAAGCCATATTTCCGATCCTTGGTGTCGGCAATCCCGTTTGCAAGAACCAACAACTGGGTAATAATTGGGTTCCCCGCAAATCGAGCAAGTAATTGAGGGTCTGAAACAACTTGTGCCGCAGTGAAGTTTATGACGCCCTGTTCCGCCAACAAATCATTGAGGCGTTGTTCTAATTCTCTCGCCTCATTTGCTGCGAATTCGATTTTGGGC
>JASLZV010000008.1 GCA_030754715.1 Phycisphaerae bacterium | reverse complement strand
TGCATCATGCCGATCAAGGTACGGATACCTTCAATGTCCTGTCCTTTGGGTAAGTGGTTACCCGTGGAGGACATGGATCTCTAGGCACCTACTCCCTACCCCCCACTGTGGGGGATGACGATGACCTCACCCTGTGCCATGCCCCACGCCTCGATGTGTGGGTGGGCTGCGACCACGTCGTCGTAGGCATGCTGCCTGTTGCCACTGCACCGACCAGCCACCACGCCCCACACCGTGTCGCCTCGCTGTGCTGTGTGCTCACCACCAACACACGAGTAGTTGTCCTCGATGGCCATGGCCACACCCACCAGCGCACCCATCCCACCCACGCATACGCATACGCATAGGCCCATGAGGCCGACCTTTCGCCATAGCCAACGGCATGCTCTATATATATGTGTGGGCGTGTGTGTATGAGGGGGTCGTTTGGGAGGGTGATGGCCAGCGACAAAGGCAGCACACCATCTGCGGTAGTAGGCGAAGCGAGACGTATGTGTATATGTGTGTGTATGAGTGGTGTTTGTATGTGAAGGGGCTGAGGATGGCTGTGTGAAGGTCTGAGGGGAAGTGAGAGGGGGGGGCGGTGTGGTGTTGGCTTGGGCGATGGCTTGGGCGATGACTTCGATGTTGGCTTCGATGTAGATGGGCTTGGGAGAATACGCGTAGACCCGTAAGGAGGAGGGGGGGTCGGCGGTTTGGGTCAGCGTTATTGAAGGATGAATCTTGGCTCCGGGGCTTTCGGGGACGAGGTGGCTGTCCTGGGGGCACACGAGCGACGGATTTACCTTACCGTTTCCTGGTTTGTTTAAACCCATTCCCCAGAAGAGGTGTTTGAGGTGGTTCATGTGGTTTTGAGGTCTTTGAATAGTGGGCTCATGTAGTAGTCGATTAGTTCTTCCATTTTTTCGGTGAGTCCTGCCCATCCTTGGATGGTGTGTTGTCTGACTTTGTCTCCGATGACGTAGGTGCGTAGTTCTTGTAGTCCGTCATTTATGATTTCTATTTTGTATAGGCTGATGCTGTTGATTCCGTTGTATTCGGCTTCGAATGTTTCTGTTCCTCTTATTGCTCTTGTGGTTATGTTGGCTGAGATGGGGGTTGCGTTCATAGTGATAGTCCTAGCGTGAGTGCCCATATGGCGATTGTTATGCAGATTCCTAGCCATATGAGGTTGTGGGTTCGGAGTTTTCGTTGAAGTAATTGATTTGAGCGGCGGCCGACCATTTTGGTGATTTCGTCGCCGTCGATTATGAGTCCGTTTTCGGCGTAGGGGTCGTCCTCGGAGATGAGGAGGATTTCTATGCAGGTGGCTATTACTTGGTCGGTGGGGGTGAGGTGGTCGTCGCCGTCTTCTTCGGAGGCGTGTGTGAGGTCCATGATGTAGGACTCTAGGAGGTTGGCTGTGGTGGCCATGTGGTTTTCCTTGGCGGCTGGAGGGGTGCCCGTTTATTTAAACTGGAAGGGTTGTATCCAGTATAGATTAGGAAGTCTGTTTTTTTATCACGTCGTCCCGGGCTTTGCGCATTCTCGGGTTTTCGGTACGCATGAGAATTTTGCGTGCTTCGACTTCGTCGAGGGTGTCGGGTTCGACGCCGAGGAGTTCTGCTGCCTTGAGGATGATGCTTTCAAGGCCTTCTCGGCCAGCACGTCGACGACCTGGTCTGGGGCCGAATCGCCAACCCCCGGCAGGGCTCTCACGGCGGGACTGGAAGCCGCGACCACCCATTATTGTCCGACGAACCAGACCCAGATTCGCGCTGCTCGCGACTTCTTTTTGGCTGGTGGCTCGTGGCGACTCAGTGGGGGTGGTTTGGGGGAACTACGGGGTGTGGGCTGTGTGTCGACTTCTCGGCTGACCGTATCCTTGGCCACAACTTTGGGAGCATAGGTATTGCGCTGTTTCTGGGCTGGCTTTTTGGCTACCGGCTTTTTCGCTACCGGCTTTTTCGCTGGCGCCTTTTTGGCTGCGGGCTTTTTAGTGGTGCTGGCTTCTCGTTGCTTGGCCACAGGGTTACGAGGCTTGGTTGTCGCCTTGGTGCCCGGCTTCGGCTTTTCGTAAGCCTCGTTTACGTCAGGGGTCGACTTGTCGTCGCCCTTGTACGTTCCGTCCTTGTTCCGTGCCCGTTTTGCGGCCGGCTTTTTTGCGCCGCTCTTCTTTTTAGCGGCTGGTTTTTTTTGTGCCATGTTCCCATGTTAGTCGGGCTGCTCTCCGCTGAGGGTTACTTGCACTAATCTCAACTTCGGTGGACTCCTATCCCGACGTGTACGCGAAACTTGCGCTAGCCATAACCAGTACCCAACTGGCGAAACAAAACGCAGTCCAGGAGTTCGGCATAGGTGAAGACCTCCCATTCATGTTCATGGGATGGAGAGGTGACCGATTATCAGTGATGATGGTGTTCTGTCGTGCTGACATGAAAATGCCTGTCGCCCAACGGGTCCCCAAGGTGGCAATGGTGTCTGAAGTGTTGAGAGGGGTTTACTGGGTTGATTCAATCACTTTCATTGCCGAGGGGTACATGTCGAAAGCGCCATGGGAACTCAAGGGCAAGGAGTTGACGGAAGCCTTCGTTGCTCAGGACGCCAAGGTCGCCGAATGCATCACGTCGAGTCATATTTCAATGAATCGTCACGGCAACCCCGAAGTCATGCTGATGTCCACGCCCTACAACACGATGCTGGGGAAGCATGTGCTTTGGGGCGATCAGTCCGCTTTTTCTCAAGGGTTCGGGAAAGTGTTTCAGGACGCCCCTGTTCTCAACGCCGTGATGTTGGGCTTACAGGAGGACCGTGAGCGGATGGATCAGGATGAACAGGAGCAGGTCGTTGGACACCTGTTCTCTAACGGGATCAGCGTGCAGGAATTCGAGCCCCCGGCATCTACTCTCTGAACTTTTCCGCCTCTGGAGCCGCACCGCAGGCATAGCGGGACCGTTCCGATTTGCTCAGAACGCCGCACTTGTTGCATTCATCAACCGGGGTCCAGTCTTCTGATGCCTCTGGGTATCTCTGGTAGAGATGGACGGTTTGCCAAGTGTGACTGGCTCTGTTGTGACGTGCTTCTTCTTCGGGTCCGGTGAAGGGGGGCGAGAAGTACGCGATCTTCTCCCAGAACCGGCTCTTTACACCAGTCAAGTTCAATAGATTCCGTCAGGATCTGGTTCTGCCGGCTGGGGTGCCGATGCTTCGTTTTCGTTGGTGAAGATCTCGTCCACGATGATCCGGGAGTATTTCTTGCGGAGCCGCCAGATCTTTCGGTTCAGTTCTATGAGCCCTTCGGTTGCTCGGGCCTTGGTCACCAGATCCGCGTCGAACGTGCCGTGACGTTTGAACATCATTTCGTCTAGGTCCGGCCCGTCGAGGACGATGTCTGAGATCCAGTTTGCCGACTCGTCGATTTTGAGCATCAGGTCGCACAAGCCTTCTTCACCGAACTCGTGGAACACCCGGCCAGCGATCGTTTCCACGAGGTTGGACCGGTACACCTGGTTGACATTCATGGACGTTGTCATGAACTCGCTAATGAAGTTGACGAGGTCCTCCCGAGTGGGTTCGGGATGGTCGAGATCTGTGGGTTCGTCGGAATCGTCGACTTCTGACATAAGAATCTCCCGGGGTCTTCCTACATTATGCCCGACAGAGGTCCGTCCCCGTGCTACCTTGGAGACTTCGACGCGGGCGTGCCCGCACAACACAGGAGACACAGAGAATATGGTTGCATTTTCACCCGCAATAATCATTGGGAATCTGACTGCAGATCCCAAACTGACGTACACCGACGGTGGGGCGGCGCTGCTGAAGTTCGGCATCGCATCGAACCACTACTACCGTGACAAGAACGACGAGAAGCAGGAGAAGACCTCTTTCTTCGATGTCACGGCTTGGCGCTACCTGGCCGAGGATTCCGCGAGCGTGTTGGAGAAGGGCGTGGGCGTGATCGTTCAGGGCCGTCTGGAGCAGCGGTCATGGGAAGCCGACGACGGGACCAAGCGTTCGAAGGTTGAACTGATCGCCGACCACATCGGCGTTCTGACTCGGAGCATCGAGGACTTCACCCGCAAGCGGCGGGGACAGGGGGGCGAGGGTCAGGCGACTACGGCGTCACCTCGCGCCAAGCAGGCAGAGCCTGCACTCGGACCAGACCCTTTCTAGTACTCTTGTAGTACGGCGAATCGGTCAACTTCTCGGAGTTGCACCATTTGGCGGTCAGTCCAAAACGCGGAATAAACGACGACCGACCACAGGGAATGCCCCCCTCACGGGGGGCTTTCTCTTTTCTATGCCGGCGGGAGAGACGAGGTCGTGGGTGGGGGCTGATTGGTAGCACCCCAGCAGGCTCGTGATGGGTTCCAGTGATGAATTCCACTGCCGTAGAAGAGCCACGCAGCGACAGCGACATTGGCTTCGGCGTGGAATGGGTGGTACTCGCCCCATCCGGCTTTCTCGGAACGCTCCGGCCAGTATTTGGCGAGATGTTGGAACCATCCGATGGCGAAGGCGTGTGAAACCACCTCAGACCCGATATGCCAACTTTGCGCGCTGGACTCGCAGAACGCAATCTTGTGGGCTAGTTCGTGATGTTCCGGCTTGAAGTATTGGCGGATGAGTTCCCCGAGGGTTGGGAGTTCGTAATGGCTGTCGCCCGGCAGACATCCATGTGAACACGGTGTCGGCGTCTCGAAGAGTTCCGGATAGAAGATGATGACGGCGTTGTGTGGACCGCCGAGCGCCTCGATGTGGGCGCGGCGTGTGACTGGTCCGTAGATGCCGTCGACAGAGTGAATTCCGAGTTCTATCTGGAGCGCGGTGACATCTTGGGATCGTTCGTAATACCGGTATTCCTTCTGGAGGAAATCGGGAGACTCAACCATTTGACTGAGTATTTGTTTGCGAGGCAATTTCGGCGTTTCGAGGTTGGGGGTTGGTTCTGCTGTGGCCAGAATAGTGACTACCCCCGCCGGCGACGCAGAGGGGGAAGTTGTAACCGGCGGGGGCAGAGTATCGGGCGGAAGATCGGTGGGTATCGTTCCCGGTACGGCCCGAAAAGCCTCGGAGAAAGTGGATGCGTTGTCTGCTGTGGCGTTAGAGCCGACGGCTAAGTTCGCTCCGATCCATATAAAGGACAAGAGGACGCCAGAGAGTACGCGGAGTTGCAGGGTGACGGTCATAGGACAACAGTTTACAGGGATACATCGTCGACGAAAGCCTCGCTCAGTTTCTCTTCGAGGAACGGAACGATGTCGAGCAGTTGCAGGCTGACGGTGATCGTGTCGTTGTGGATCTCTTGGATTTCGAGACTCATACTGTCCATCAGTAGGGCTGCTTGTTCGCCGGCCTCTTCGATGAGAGCGTCCACGTCGGCCTCTTCCAGTTCAAAGGTATCCGTAAATTCCATGAACCAGTGCGTGATGTGGCGGAGGATGGCGAGGCGTGCGTCGTTCTTGGAAGGCATGCCCCAATCATACTCAGGCCAGTTCAAGAGCGCAAGACCTGATTTCTGACAAACTTTTTTATTTACCATAACCCCTGGTCACTGGCGGTTTTGGGCATAAGGGACCCCGAGGGAGCAAAAAAAAGGTTGACGCCCAGCGAGGCTGTCTGTAGTGTGGTCATTCCTAGCAACTACCGAAAGCGATCGTCTCCATGACTGCCGAAGTTTCCACCGCTTCTTCTACAGCCAGCCGCCTGATCAAGGAAGGCGCAGAGCAAGATGACATCTACGACACTCTTGTCGCGGAGTTTCGAGCGCTGATCACAAACAACGTCGGTGCTGACGCGCTGATCGCGTGGCTCCACCCGCTGTTCACTGACAAGGCTCTCTGGGCGGGGTCGCGGGCCACAAACGCCATCGTCGATCGCAAGGCGGATGAAGCCCGCTACGACGAGATCGTCCGCATTGACGACGGCAAGGTCGTGGAGGGTTCCTACGCTCACCTGTTTGACCCGATAGTCATGGACAAGCGAGTCCGCTGTAACGGTCGCTTCGTTTTCTTCAAGCACATGACCCGTGCTGACTTCCTGAACAAGATCGACGAAATCAACAAGAACATCGCCGGCAACATCGCGCGTCGGGCCTCCTATGAAGTGGGCTTGGATGCGTTGGACGCCCTCAACGCCGACACCTTGGAAGAGGCCGCACGAAAGGTGACGGTTTCTCAGAAGGCAGCCTAGATCTTGGGCTTCGGCCCTAGAAGCAATACCTACTTATATATCAGCGATACCTAGCCCGAAAGGGGCATAAATATGTACGAGCAATTGCAAAAGAATTTCCGTGAACTTCGGCTTTACGCCCGACAACTCACCGACCTCAAGGACACTCGAATCCGACACGAGAACCGCATCTATGCGGATGTGTGTTTTGGTCTGGACGAGCCCTTGGGCAAGACGCATCCAGACTATTTGGAAGAGTTGCACTACGACGACACGATCGCTCTTTCCCTGATCGATTTCGATCACGAAGATGAGGACGAGCGCAAGCGCATCCGCAAATCCATGAAAGCAATGGGCGTTTACGGCCTGCTCTGCTCTGCTGAAACGGCAGCAGCGAAAGACACAACTGCGCAGATGCTGCGTTGTTGCTCAGGGCCAGCGATGACCGAGTGGCTCGCTATTCCCGGCGTCGGCGCGCCAACGGTCGCCCGCCTTCTCGGCGAGATTGGCCATCCGGTGATTGCATTCCCGATGCACTGGGAGGAAAACGACAACTACGTTGAGGGTGGCAAGGAGGACAAAAAGTTCCTCGTTCCGACCGTTCAGCCTGACGGCGAAATCTTCTTCGAGCGTATGGTCAGCCAGTTGTGGTCCTACTGCGGCTTGGGCGACCCGACTCGCAAGCATCGCAAGGGCGAGACGCAGGAAGAGGCGCTGGCTGCCGGGTCGAAGTTCACCAAGTCTTTAGTGTGGAATCTCGCACAACCCTGCCTCAAGAGGACGGGCGACCCTGACAAGAACGGTGTCGTCAAGGCTCGCTCCCCCTACAAGAACACTTACGACGATGCTCGTGCGCACTACGACCTTCGCGAGGGACAGCCTTGCGAGAAGTGCAAGGGCGAGCCTTGCCGTCCCATCCATCGTCACAACATGGCTGTCCGCAAGGTGATGAAGACAATGCTTAGGGATCTGTGGGTTGCCGCTCGCTCCGACTTGGGAGTGGTGGCCATCGACAAGGCTGCCTAATGGGTCGCTACAACGAACTCTGTGAGTCGTATCAGGCCGACATTGATCGACTGGTCGATTCAATCCTGGCCCTGCCGGATCCGACCGACGAGCAGCGTAAGAACGCTGATGTCGTCGGCGATCCGGTGTGGCAGGTCCTCGCCTGCGCCAAGGAGGACATCGATCACATTGGTGTCGTCCGTGAGCGGGCCAAGGTTTTCGGGGGCTAATGCATGTGCGAGTACCCATCGTTGTTGCGCCCCCACTTTCTCACCCGGCCACCTTCTCGCCGTTACCCATAGGGCTGCCGCCGGGTATTTCTCAGGGGCCATGCGAGACCCGACACCCATTCCACATGCGTCCCCACTTTCTTAACCCGGCCACATGAGCCGCGATACCCACACCCCGCCCCGCCGGGTCATTCTCTAGGGCCATGCCAGAAACGACGACCAGATGGATGTCGCCCTAGACTTTCTATATGAAGGGGTTTAGATGATGTTGAAATTATTAGTAGCCGTAGCCGTCTTTGGCACCGTGCTTGCCGCTACGCAGGCCAACGCTGACCACGACATGGTGTACGCGCCGTGTGACCCGGAAGATCCGAGGCCGCTTTACGAACGAGTCTGGTATCTCGACTACCAATCCGGCGAGGCGCTTCGCTTTGACGACCCGTGGTGGTCTGAACGTGTTGGGGCTTATACAAACTGGGGTCATCAGTGTGCATTAGGTACCGCTGGGGTCTGGCAGGCTGCGCCGATCCTGCCGCTGCCCCACCCGCCGACCCATACGGTTGAAACTCGACCTCCGACGACGACGGCACCTCCGACTACAACAACGGTGCCGACTACGACGACTGAGCCTCCTGCCACGACGACGACAGTTCCCGCGACGACGACAGTTCCCGCGACGACGACGGTGCCCGCGACGACGACGGTGCCGATAACGCCGACCACGACGACGGTTGCCCTGGCCACAGACCTCGGAGACGGGATCGGACTGCCGGACGGCTACGACCTGTTCGCCGCCGAGTACGACGGCTGGCCTTTTCAGGAGACGATCATCCTCCTAGAGGACCGCTACCCGCCGGGCACACCCGACCGGTTCCATTTTCGCCTTTCAGCCGCCGTCGAGTTCCTCCGACAGGGCGGCATGGTCGGCGGTCTCGACTTCCTGTGGGGGTCGGGATGAGCCACGCAGTGGAATAGATCCGGCGGGGTCCAATCAAGGGGCGACAACCACCTCGGGTCCGACCCCGCCAACCACGACGCAGGCCACATCAGACCCGGTATCCAATGAAGACCCGCCTTGCGCCTTGGACGACATTTGGAACTCGGGTTGACAACTCTGGTTTGTTTCATCTAGAATATGATTATGACAACATTTGAGATGAGCGTAATCTTCGACTCCGACTCAGAGGAATCTGCTGTCGAGGCGATCGACAATCTTGGCGCAGCCTTCTCCGAGCATCTGATCGGCTGGGCCGCAAACGTGAAGTCCGTTTGGACTGAACAGGACGAGGCTACGGGTGTGCCCGAGAACGTCCGGACCTTTAAGGGGGAACAGGAATGAGTCACGAACTCGAAATTAACGACGATGGTGTGGTCCGTATGGCCTATGCCGATCGAGAGATCCCATGGCATCGGCTGGGAACACCTATGGCCGGCCTGCAAACCGCCGAAGCGATGCTTACTGCTGCGCAGGCCGACTTCGACGTTGTGCTTGCCGACGTAGCCGCAGTCGACGGAAACGGGAACGTTCTCTACAACGGTGAGGGTCTGGGTGCGGAGCCGGTCAAGATCGACAACAGTCGAGCCACAATCCGAGTGAACCCAGACGGATCATTTGATGGGCTCGCCACGGTCGGCACCCGATTTGTCGTTGAGCAGAACAAGGACTGCCTGCTGCGCGCTTTGGACATCGTGGGGGCTTCCAAGGGCGACGCAGTTGTCGACACCGTAGGGGTTCTTCGTGGTGGCCGAGAGTTCTTCGCCTGTCTGGACCTGGGTTCATTGGTAATCGACCCCAACGGAATCAATGACACGATTGACCGCTACCTGCTCGTTCAGAACGGTCATGACGGACGTACTCCGATTACATTCGCTAACACCCCCATCCGCGCAGTCTGCAAGAACACGGTCGTCTTTGGCTTGCGAAAGGCCAAGAGCATCTTCCGAGCCAAGCACACCCGCAATGCCGACAAAGCCGTGGAAGCGGCACGAGACGTACTCAATATCTCGGTGGCATGGGCTCAAGGCTTTCAGGAGATGGCTGAGAAGTTGTTGCGAATTCCCGTTCCGGCCGGTTCTCGACAGTTCGACTCCGTATTCAATACGGTGTTCCCGGATTCGAGTTCCTTTACCGACCGACAGCGCGATCATCGCGATGAGGTTCAGATAACCATGCGCGGGCTGTACGCCTCCCCGAAGAACGCTGCTGGTTATGGATACAACGGATGGTCCACCTACAACGCTTTTGCTGAATACTTTGATCACAAGCGCGAGGGTGATGCTGATGCCAAAGCGGCATCGTCGATGAATCACACTTCATGGGTGTCAAAGAACAAGCAGAAGGTCCAGCAGACCATCCTGTCGATGGCGTAATAGCCGTGACCGAGAGTTGGAGAGAACATGCAGCCTGCAAGGGTGTAGACATAAACACGTTCTTTTCCAGTACCGCTGCTAAGGTTAATACTGTCAAAAGATACTGCAGTAAGTGTCTTGTCAGCGATCTGTGTCTTAACGAAGCGATGACGAGTACCAGGGTGTTTGGTATTTGGGGTGGTACTACCCACAAAGATCGATTGCGAATGAGAAAGTGGGAAAATGTACGTTTACATTAAAATCGGAGATGTCTGGGAGGCGGGTTTCTATCTCACGAAGTACAGTCATGATGGAACGCCCTACAACCAGTTCATGAGCGAAACGAGATGGGCAAACGAATGGGCAGCAGCAGCCCGAGTGAACTATCTTAATGGTGGCACCGGTGCCCCACCAATAACACCTGTTCCCAAACAGGACGATGAATAGCCTACAATCAGTAGGTGAACATTACTCCCACACCTGACGGCGGGTTTCAGTCGCGTTCCTCTTTGGCGGGAATTGGTTTTGCTGATGGCTACATCGTCCATGCCAACCGTGAACCATGCCCGATCTGCGGCCATCCAACCGGTGACTGTCCGGGAGAATCGGAATCCCCCGACTCTCTTGTCGGCTGGTCTGACAGCCCGGACGGAATGAGGCATGTCCAGATGATCTATGTGGAAGAGGATATTTGGGAGGAAAGGCAGATCACGCCGGGCCGCACAACCAAGATCCTCAAACATCGGGCCGGGTCATCGATTCCCTTCGACGAAGCCAAAAAACTCGGCTTGGTTTGACAGTTTCAGTATTTCCCTGTAGTCTACAATCGGTAGTAGTCGTTCATCCCCGCCCTACCGAATCGAAAATCGCAGGTCAATGCCCCAAATCTCAGACTCCTTCGTCGACACATACAGAACACAAACGGCACCTTGGGGCTTTGGAGGGTTGGGGGAAATAGTCTTCCTCAGGACTTACAGCCGCAAGAACGGCGGCGACCAAACCGAACTGTGGCCGGAAACGATTCAGCGGGTAATCAACGGCGCCATCGAGATTGGCGTTCCGTACACGCAGGCTGAGGCTGAACGTCTGTTCGACCACATGTTTCACCTTCGTTGCTCATTTGCCGGCCGCGGGCTATGGCAGTTGGGTACGCCCCTCGTCCAGAACATGGGCGGTGCGAGCCTCAATAACTGCTACTTCGTCAACGTTGAAACGGTTGAGGACTTCGAGTTCATCTTCGACATGCTGATGCTTGGCGGGGGCGTGGGATTTTCCGTGGAGCGAGCCAAGATCCATGAACTTCCCAAGGTGAAGTCGAACGTGGCCGTCACCCACGAACGCACAAACGACGCCGACATCATCGTGCCTGATTCGCGTCAAGGGTGGAGCCGCTTGCTGCACTCCACCCTCAAGTCATTCTTTGATACGGGCAAGTCATTCTCCTACTCCACGATTCTGATTCGGGAGTCGGGTGCAGAATTGAAGACTTTTGGTGGCACGGCTTCAGGCCCGGGTGCCCTGATCGACGGAATTGCTGACATTTGTACGGTGATGCAAGGTCGAGAGGGCAAAAAGTTACGGTCTGTAGATGTTCTAGATATATGTAACATAATTGGACGGGTAGTGGTGTCTGGCTCGGCACGACGTTCCGCTGAGATCGCCATCGGCGACCCCGACGACGTTCTCTTCCTCCGGGCCAAGAACTGGGCGACGGGAACTGTCCCCGCCTGGAGATCGCACAGCAACAACAGCATTTATGCCGACACCTACGACGAGATTCTGCCGGAGTTGTGGAAGGGGTATAACGGCAATGGAGAACCGTATGGACTCGTTAATCGTAAGTTGGCTCGCCGGGCTGGAAGGCTCGGAGAGACGAAGACAGATAACAGCATTGAGGGGTTCAACCCCTGCGCTGAGATCGCGCTCGGGGACGGGGAGTCGTGCAACCTGGCGACGATTTTTCTCCCGAATATCGAGTCGCTGAAGCAGATGCGGGAGATTTCCCGCTTGCTTTATCTGGCTCAGAAGCAGGTCACGCGACTTGAATATCCCTACGAGAAGACGACCAAGATCGTTGCCAAGAATTCGAGACTGGGTCAGTCTGTGACGGGAGTGTTGCAGGCGTCTGACAAGCAGTTGAACTGGATGCCGCAGATTTACGAGTATCTGTCAGGGCTGGATGAGGAGTATTCAGCGCAGCACAACCTGCCCAAGTCGGTTCGCTTGACCACGGTTCAACCCTCAGGGACGCTGTCTCTACTGCCGGGGGTTACTCCCGGGGTGCATCCTGCGTTCGCCCGCTACTACATTCGCAGGGTCAGGTTTCGCTCAACGGATCCACTAGTGGAAGCATGCCGTAGTCGCGGTTACAAGGTCCAATGGGACATGGGCTTAGATGGGCAGAAGGATCGCACCAGTCTGGTCGTTGAGTTTCCTTGTGAGTCTCCAGAAAACGCTATTTTGGCCAGCGAGATGTCAGCGGTCGATCAACTTGAGTGGATCAAGCGCATGCAGACTGAATGGGCAGATAACGCGGTGTCGGTAACAGTTTACTATCGGCCGAACGAATTGTCCGAGATTCAGGAGTGGTTAAAGAAGAACTACAAGAATTCGATTAAAAGCGTGTCATTCTTGTTACACACCGACCACAATTTCCCTCTGCCCCCATATGAAGAAATAACAGAGGCAGAGTATGAGAAGTCAGTTGCGAGTATCGATCTTTCAGTTCCACTGGTGGCAGTGGGCTCTGACTCTGTTGAGTTTGATGATTGCAACTCTGGTGCATGTCCTATTAGGTAGGGCTAAAGAGATTCGATCTTCTCTGCCAGATTTCTGAGTTGATTCTGTGTCATCTTCAGCGTGAAGGCATCCACCGCCTCTGCTAAAACCCTGAGTTCTGCTGCCAGGACGGTTGTCTCGTCCCGTGCTTCAGGAGGGGGATCAAGTGGCTCAACTGCTTCGGATTCTGCTGTTTCCTTCGCGGCCTCTTCCTTGTCGGCAATCATCCGAGCAACAGCATCCCAGTCAATGCTTGGGTCCAATGGGTCAGGGCCAAGGTTCTCCAACTTGTAATCAGAGATATCCCACGCCATGTTTTCAGGAGCCACAGCCGGCCCACCATAATAAGCATCCAACCATGCCCATGTAACAGCGGTCTTGTCAGTAACAACAAGATTATGGCGAACCCACTCGCCTCCGTCCACACGGCCTCGGATGTAGCCTTCATCGAAGTCGGCCTCACACTCAAACAGCACCGCAGGAGCACCTACCTTGAGTTGTCCAACTTTGATGGAGTCCCCCCACTTGGGCTTCTGTCCCAAATGGTAGAAATACAGACCGATGGGCATGTAGCCGTCTTTGGTTTTGCCAAACCATGTGCGGAACGAGAACCCGTCAGGAGCAGGTTGTCGGTTGCCGTGTCCATAGGATCGCCCCTTTTCATCTTTCCAACGAAGGTCAGCAAACCCGATTGTCTTTCCGGTACTGTGGGAGTTCCAGTTGGATAACGTTCGAACCATGTAGGACACCTTCACATGGCGAGTAGGAGGTACTTCCTTGTAAAGGGCGCACCCGTAATGGTTGCCCTCTCGAAACATCAATCGCAGGTTGTCTCCGCTCATGTAAGCGTTATGGATTTTTCCGCTCCAAGAATCTTCCCAGCCGTCCTCGAATTCTTCATGTACAAGAATACTCACTACACGCTCCTAACGTTTTCCGCCGAAGTACTCCACGGCATTTCCACTGTCGAGGAGATCTTTATTGAGGCAGGCAGTCATCTCGCCGTCTGACCAGATGGTGGCGAGGATGCGTCCGAACTTGCCGGCCTTGTCTTTGCTGGTTTGGAGCACGATTGTCGGGTGTCCGTCCAACCAGTCCACTGCATAGTCTTTTGCCTTGAGGCCCAAAGCCTTTTCTTCAAGATCTCTGGTTCGACTTTCTGGCGTGTTGATTCCATAGAGACGCACGCGAACCTTATGATGAATGGAGAATCCAAGATCAACCATCAGGTCGATGGTGTCCCCATCGACGACTCTAAGAACCTTTGCGTTGTAGCAAAAACGTTCAATCTTCGTGTGGTCGGAATCTGACATCTCGGTTCTCTTGTCGAAGTCGCTTACGCCGCCATGACTTTTTGGAGTCATCGGCCAATTCCTCGTCCATCAACTCTTCGAGTTCTTCAACCGAACCCTTAAAGCCAGTGGCCAAGCGTTCCCACTCGTCCCAGATTTCGCTGTCGGATGAGTTCTTAGGCACCACTACATATTAGTCGCTATTGGGGTCTATCCGAATAACCATTGTGCAGCCCGCCCCAATGCCCATACCGTCAATCCAATAGACAAATATAAAATCATCATCAGTACTGTTATTAGGAACTTATCGAGCATTCCTCTGCTTCTTCTTCTTTTCGCGGAGGATGATGGAGGTCGCCCCAGGGGCTGAGAATAGGATGTTCTCCAAATGCCTCTTCGCGCCAGTACAACTCATCGTCCGGTCCTGGATATTGCATCGCACACTACTACTTTCAGAATCGTTTTTGAACAACTAAAAGCCCCCGGCTTGCCCACCATGGTGGCGGGGGCCGGGGGCTTCTAGTTACTTGGAGGCGCTAGTCGCCCCCGTTATCCGTTACGGCTTAGGAAGGAGCCGCATCGAAGGTGATCTTAGTGAAGGCCTCAGGGCGCTTCACTGCCAGGGCGAGACGCTGCTCGGCCAGGATCACGATTGCGTTGCGCACGAAGAAGTCTGAATGCTGCTCCGACACGCGGATGTTGGCCTGCTCGCGGTCGTACAACTGCGCGCCAGTACCGAAAGCGCCCACCAAAGCGGTGCCCTCAGCAATAGCCGGAGTCTCAACAACCGGGATCCGCCACACGCGAGGCTCGCCACCGAGTGCCACGGAAATGGCGACCAGGTACTGGCCGTCCGTTGCCTTGGTCAACTCAATGTCTTCCCAGTCGTTCGGGTGCATCACGACGCCCGTGGGCTCGTAGTATGCGAGGAACGACAAGGTAGCCGCGCGCCGAATGGCGTCAGCCTTGGTGTCTGCAACTGGTGCAGTTGCACCTGCTGACCATGAGTAGGTCTGGATACCTGTGGTCTGGAGAACGCCTGTCAGGTTTTCGCCGGTGCCAGCACCGTTGAGAATCTGAGCGTCTTCCTGCAGCCTCAGGCCGTACATCAACTCGTTGTCGATGATCGACCGCAACTGCGGCTCGTCGGCCAGGACGTTGCGGTGAGCAGCCTCCCAGTGAGCGAGTGTCCGCACAGGAGCCTGTTCGCCAACGAATGTGAACGTTGACTGTGGCTTCTCCACGAAGACGGTGCCGTCGTTTGAGCGCTCCCCAACTGCCTGAGCGTTGTTGGTAAATCCGGTCATCCGGAAGTACTCGACGATAGCCGCGTTGGTGGTCCGTGTCGGGAAGAGTTCCCGAACTCGCTTCGTCCGCTGTGGCGGAATGACGATCGGATCACGCTGGATGGAACCGAACTGACCCGGAGTACCTGTCGGCAAGGTGTTGTAAACATCCTTGACGTTGTACTCGTAGGCACTCTTTGTGGTCAGTGAACCCTCATACTGCCAAGGGTTCGGCATGTTGGCGCCATTGCGACCGTTGGAGAGTGACTTGAACTCCTCCGAGTCGCAGAAAGCCTGGCCGAGGGTCTTGAACTGTGGCTGGGCGTCTGCAAAAGCAGCGCTAGCAGCGACAGCACCAGAAACCGATTCGACTTCGACCTCAGGCGGAGCGGGGGTTGCGCCCCACTGGTTGATTTCATCAAGGTCCTGAATGCCCTTGATAAGACCCTGCAACTCCTTGATGTCAACCATGTTCTTGTCGAAAGCGCTCTTGCGCTCTTGATCGACGATTAGAACATCGTCTTCCACCTTGAAGGAGTCAGCAATGGTCTGATTCTCGTCCATCTTCGTGCGAAGTGCGGTCTGCAGTTCGCCGAGACGGGAAGCGTCTTCTGACATATGCTCACCTCTTGTGAGTAAAAAGTTTGGATAGTTGCTATGCAGGGTCTAGGTAAGCACCTGTCCCATTAGTAAATAGATTACTAGGCTTCTCCTGCTAGCAGTGCAACTACTGCGATTTGGGGTATCGCGAACCGATTTCGTTGACTGTCTCCGGAAAGCGGGGTTTGACTTTCCTGGCTTTTTCAATCTTGTCTGCGTACTGTTTGGTCTTCTTGATATACGCTTCTATTTCTTCGATTTCTTTCATGCCGCCTCTTTTCTGGCTTTGACGCGTCGCCGGACAGTTTCGGCCATCTCGCCTTGAGCCGCATTGCCGAAACCGCCCAGACTGTGAGTTGTTGCAACGTCTACGAACTCGACCATGTCCGGATCCAAGAACATGTAGTCGGTGCGAGAGTATTCCTTGATGCCCGGTTCGGCTGATTTGATTACGTCATAGCCGAGGTCTTTGATAGCAGTATTGATCTGGTTGCGGATATGTTTTACCCGGTCTGAGGGAAGGAAGCCTCCGTCGTTCCATCCTTTTCCTCCCTGCTCTTCCCCTGCTTCATGTGTTTGCAGGAATGTTTGTATCCACAGCAGGGTCTCTCTGCCGGTCAAAGCATCCCTGCCTCCCCCAAGACCATCGCGCTTGCGGGCAATCTCTTCAACAAGTTCGTCCAGTTCTTCCGCAGTCCAGGCATACTCCGGGTTCCAGTCCCCGGCGAGCATGGCACTTGCGACCTCTTTCCCCAGCATGTCGAGTGTGGGGAGAACAACCTCATCAAGAACATCGTCCGGAAGCGGGTCCTCAACGTCCAGTATTCGAGGCGGATTTTCGCCCTTCCACCTCGTCGTATGCAAATACTTGGGAACGGTCCTCATGGGGCCTGGCTCTCCATCGACCCAGTCGCGTTCCCAGGGGTTAGCCCATCCTTTGATTGCTGGGAACGCGCTGGCAGTCGTGTAAATACCCGGCCCCCACTGGCCCGAGTCATGACGACCGACTTCGTATTCCTCAACGTTTCTCAGGTCAACAGGGCCACCGTGATACAGGGTGATGGGGTCACCGTCTTCGATATGCCCGTCGAAGAGGTT
>JASLZV010000089.1 GCA_030754715.1 Phycisphaerae bacterium | reverse complement strand
TCTTCAAATTGACGATCCATCTGCTTGACGTCCGCTTCCTGGCCGTGCGATTCAAGTCCTTGGGGACGTGAATAATACTCCAGGGTAACTTCCTCCCGGCCTTCTTCAAGTGAAGGATAAAGAATGTCTATTCTGCCGCGCGGCCCGAGAATTTGTTTTGTTGAGAAGGCGCGCATATTGTAGCCCCATCCGACCTCATAAATGCCTACCGACCCGTCCTCCATCCGGACAGTCATCAACCCGTAATCGTACTTGTCTTCGGGGACGTCCGGATGAAGCCTCTGTCCTATGCCGCTGACGCTTACAGCCTCCGATGCCGTAAACCAGCGCATCAGATCTGCGTAGTGACACCCGCAATCGATGACAGGAGAGGAATCCTTCAGCAAGCCTAAAGCCCTTGTCCATTCACATTCCTGCTCGTAGTGTTCCGCACCCATCAAGCGAATGGCCAGCGGAAAGCCAAGTCGCCCGTCGCGAATCAGCCCCCGGGCTTTCTTGTAGATGTCGTTATGCCGGAGAATGTATCCAACCATGAGGTGCTTGCCGGTTCTTCTGACAACTTCGACCACCCGCAGGGCATCGCTGAGGGTGCTAGTGAGCGGCTTTTCACACAAAACGTCCCGCCCTGATTCCAGACAGTCGATGGCGATCTTGGCGTGTGCCGATGGCGGCGTGGTGATTACCGCCACGTCTATGTCCTGGCCGGCGAGAACCTTCCTGTAGTCGTCGGACCAGGTTTCCGCGTCAAACTTCGCGGCTGCAGCCCTTGCCTTTTCCGGATCCTTGTCCACAACGGACACTAGCCTGGCCCGCTTGTCTTCCTTGATTGCCGGCAGATGGCCATAGTCAGCGACCACCCCGCAGCCGACCAGCATGACTCCATATCGTTTCATTGGTTTTTCCTGAGGCCAAGACGTCCCTCTCTTTGCGCGTCGAGCGGCGCGGCCTTGTTTTCCAGTCATAATACGCGACGGTTTTCATGAGGTCAATTGGCCCAGCCGCCTTCGCTTCGGGCACCTGCGAGAATACCTGATAGGCCCCTACCCCCCCCCGGCCGCGGCGACCGCCTCTGCTGCGGGAACCTGTGATTCATCGCCGAGGCGCACCAATCACCCAATTCGCCGGTGTTGAACGGCTTCTCACGGCAGGATCGTTACCGGCGTCCCCACGGGGATAGCCCGGTAGAGTTCTCGAACGTCGTCGTCATTGAGGGCAATGCAGCCAAGCGTCCAGTCCCATCTATTACCGCAGCCGTGGATCATACTCTCGCCGCCCAGGGCGGTTTTCCGTGGGGGGGTTCCCCCCGTTCGATAGCCCCTACGATCTGATCGTGCTGCGCCTGATTGATAAGCCCGTCGTGAAGTCCACGCCGGGCATCTTCAATATTTGGATAACTCAGCCCCAGTGACAAGGTGAATCGCGATCTTGGGTTCTTGAGGCAAACATAGAACTCGCCCTCAGGTGTGCGCTTATCTCCCTCACGGGCCTTGTCGCCTCGGCTTGGCCCAAGCGCCACGCGATAGATCTTGACCGCTTTGTCCCCATCATAGACCGTCAGCCTGCGGGCCGACTTTTCAAGTGCAATTCGGGGACTCGTCAATGGCCCCAGTCCAATCGCGCCCTGGACGGGGTCCCATGGGCTTCCCTGGCGAATCCGGTTCCAGACACGAGGACCGGCTATACACGCCAGGATCGCAACCGCTGCCACCAACAACAGGATCTTCATCTTCCGTGACAATGCCCGTCGAAACACGCCTTGTCTCCTTGTCGGTGACCATCGGCGCGACCTTCTTTCCGGCCGCCGAAACGCCTTTTGCCCTGCCGACAGGTTTCTCGCGATCAGTGGGACTGCCCATGGTACTTCTCCCGCCGATAGTGGATGACCTCCACAATAATTCTCATACCGCCGGCTTCTGTCAAGCGCGGAATTGCCATGCAGGCCGACAGAATGGATAGAAGATGTTTGGGCACAGCCCCAAAGCCACGCTCATTTGCTGCTGCCGCCCGGCGGAAGCACGCCCCGGCCAACCGGATCGAAGCGGGCAGCTACCCGCCCGGCAAGACGCCCCCGGCGGGTAAGTTCCTATACCCCCGGTTCCGGCAGCGGACCGACGTCGCCGGCCGCCTCGGCCTGCGGCGCCTCGGCCGCCTTGGCATGCTCGATCTCCAGGAGGTCTGAGACGGTGGGCTTGTCGAGCGGCTTGCCGTCCATGACCTGCTGGACCTCGTCGGCCCCCAGTGTCTCGTATTTCAACAGCGCCTGGGCGAGACGCTGGAGTTTGTCGCGGTTGGCCTCGATCAGTTTGCTGGTGTGTCCGTAGGCCTCGTCGATGATGGCCTTGACCTCCTGGTCGATGAGGTCGGCGGTCTTGTCGGAGTATT
This sequence comes from Phycisphaerae bacterium, assembly GCA_030754715.1. Classification (GTDB taxonomy): domain Bacteria; phylum Planctomycetota; class Phycisphaerae; order SM23-33; family SM23-33; genus JASLZV01. Next base: position 4,727 of record JASLZV010000089.1, on the reverse strand, counting down.
CCTTGGGCCCGAAGTCGGGAACTATTGCCTTGTTTTCGTCGCTGTAGTGGATCAGGCCGAGACGCTCGGACATGCCCCAGTCGAGAACCATTTTTCGGGCGATTTCGGTGGCCTGGGCAATGTCGTTTGCCGCACCGCTGGAAACGTCGTGGCAGAAGAGTTCCTCGGCCACCCGACCACCGAAGCATACCGACAGCAGGGCCTGGCAGTACTTGCGCGTGTAGAGGTAGCGGTCCTTTTCGGGAAGGGCGAACGTCGCGCCGCCCATCTGACCGCGGGGAATGATGGAAACCTTGTGAAGGGGGTCGGCTTGGGGGCAGAGCACCTGGACGATGGTGTGACCGGCCTCGTGATAGGCGGTGATCTCCCGTTCCTTTTCGTCGATGGCGCGGTTTTTTCTTGCACGCCCCCAGCGGACCTTGTCGCGGGCCTCCTCCAGGTCGGCTTGTTCGACGTATTCCTTGTTGGACAGCGTCGCGGCGATGGCGGCTTCGTTTACCAGTGCAGCCAGATCGGCGCCGCTGAACATAGGCGTGCCGCGCGCCAGCCGCTGCAGATCCACATTTGGGCTGCATTTAACCTTGTCGGCGTAGATCTTCAGAATTTCGTACCGGCCTTGCAGGTCCGGTAGCGGGACGCTGATCTGGCGGTCAAACCGGCCCGGCCGAGTCAGGGCAGGATCCAGTATGTCCATGCGATTGGTAGCGGCAATGACGATGACTTGGTCCGAGGAGTCGAAGCCGTCCATTTCAACGAGTATGGCATTGAGGGTCTGTTCCCTTTCGTCATGCCCACCGCCGCCGAAGGTTGCGCCGCGACGGCGACCGACGGCGTCGATTTCGTCCAGGAAGATGATGCAGGGGGAGTTATCCTTGGCTTGTTTGAACAAATCTCTAACGCGGGATGCCCCCACGCCGACGAACATTTCCACGAAATCGCTTCCGGAGATGGAGAAGAACGGGACGTCGGCCTGTCCGGCGATGGCCTTGGCCAGCAGAGTTTTTCCGCAGCCGGGTTCGCCGATCAGGAGTACTCCGCGTGGAATTCGTCCGCCGAGTCGCTGGAACCTCTGGGGATTTCTGAGGAACTCGATGATCTCGGATACCTCTTCCTTGGCTTCCTCGATGCCGGCTACGTCGTCGAACGTAACCTTGGTCTGTTCCTTGTTGCTGACGCGGTGCTTTGATCGGCCGAAGTTGCCGAGGATCCCCGCCCCTCCGGCGGCGGCGCCAAGCCGCCGTAACAACAGAAACCAGATAGCGGCAAACACCGCCACCGTCAGCAGCAGGTGCGGGAGGATCGTTTGCCACCATCCGGCCTTCTTGAATCTCACGCTGGCCTTGTGGCCGTGCTTGACGATAGCGGTCTCCAGGCGGTCGGTGAATTTCTCGTTGGTTGTGTAACTATACTCAACGAGGAACTTTCGCGGTTTATCCTTGCCCAGGATGACGTCGGCGGTATTCTCCCCGCGGATATCATCATCTTGGACGAGGACCTCGCCGGTCACCTGCCCGTTCTCCACGTACGTCCAGAATTCGATGATGTCGATCGGGCGTCTCTGGTCCATGGACCCCCTCAGGAAGGTCATCAACAGCAGCACCAGTCCGATGATGACGACCCATCCCATGAGTGAGCGGCCGAGGTTGGTTGGCGGCTGCGGCGGGGGGCCTTTGCCCTCCGGAGGGCCTGGCTTGTTCTGTGATGGATTACTCATTGTTCACGGCGGGCGGGGCAGTCGCCCCGTCCCATTCCACGTCGCGGCGTTGACCAACGGATAATTCTCTGCCCCGGCTGATGCTACAGCCGCAACCTCCGGGCGTCGCCGGCGGGGACTGTCGCCTGCGCCCGGGCCCTACCAGCCCTCCTCCAACTGTTCTACGATTCGCTTGGCCACTTCGTTTATCACATCTTCGCTGCCCTCGAAGAAGTCCTCCCTGAACGGTGTGGGCTCGATGTGTCGCCCGCTGGCGAGGAAGTTTTCCTTCTCCTTCAGCACCTTGCCTTTGCGCAGGTCCGTCCAGATGAACGAGACCGTAAAGATCACTTCCATCTCCCTCACGCTGCCGGTGTCGGTGTTGATCGACAGCACCTGCTGCGAAATCCTCTCGATGCTGCCGGTGAGTTTTGTATCCGCGGCCGAGGTGTTGGCGAGCCGGAACTGCGTATGGTTCTGGATCTGCTTGATGATGGCCTCGGTGAGGCGAATTTCCACCTCGCGGCGGAAGACGTCGCGGCCGCGCGTCCAGGTCGGCACGGCGATCGTTCGGACGTCCTTTCGGTGGAGGTCGCCGAGGCGGTAATTGCATCCGCCCGCCGCGACGGCCGTCATCGTCAAGGCGGCTGCGAGCAGCCATCGGCATTTCTTGATCTTGCTGTTGGTCATGGATGTTCCTCTGCCGACAGGTGCCCCTCGGCCGCAACAGCGCAGCGGCGGCCCGCAGGCATCTGGCGCATCCATTATACGGGGCTATCGGCTATCTGCAAGGCGTCAGTACAGGCGCTTTTCGGCAACAAGGTGACCCGGGGCCGGATCCCCGCGCCGGCAGCCGGGGCTGCGTGGCCCGAAGCGTTACAGATGAGTATAATGATCCCTGCTGGGCGCCATATTGGATAATTTCAGGTTCAGGGAGCGACAAGTGAAAGTATTGATACGGGGCATTTTGATATGTACCACAGCCGCTTCGTTGTTGTGCCTGTCGCTGAGCATCTGGCCGGGCCGTCTCGGCCAGATTCTCTTGGAGGCGTTCTTCCTTGGGGTTATCTTTGGGGTGCCAATTGCGTTCGCAGCCGGCGCCGTGATTGGAATCATCGCCTACCGCTGGTGGTGCAGGCGCTCGAGGCAGCAGTTCCCGAGGTGTGAGGTGCTGGCGATTCCCGTTATCGCGGCCGCAACGGTCATCTTGCTGTTCACCAACGTTCCTCGGCGGATTGCCTTCCGGGTCAGCAAGTCGGTGTTTGATGCCGCAGTTTCGTCCGCTTCGACATCATCGAATTCTGGACGTACGTGGAGAACGGGCAGGTGACCGGAGCGCCAAGCCGCCGACGCCTTGGTTGCCGCCCGCCTGTTCGACGGCCGGCAACGCAGCCGGAAGGGACAACCATCTTGCCAACGAACAAGTAGGCAACGCACAGTACCGACAGTGGACAAGGCTGAGTTGGGGTGAGTATAGTACGGGATATGGGTGGGAGCAGGGCTTGTCCGCAATGAGCGTAAGTCTTAGAGTCCCTGGCAAAATGATGCGACATTCGGCCGGCTCCTTTGCCGTCTGGCGGCGTCGAACTGCATCGGCAACCGGCAGGGGGTTGCCTGCTTCGCTCTCCTTGCCAGCCGAAAAATCGCTCGGTCTCTGTGCATCGCTTCATTTTGTCAGGGACTCTTATAATTCAAGCAGGACGAGTTTTTTGGTAGGTACGCGTGATTTCCATATCGCCGAATCTGTGAGGGAGATTTGCAGCATAATAGGAGTGCATGATGGGGCAAGGTGCTTTTAGACACAGAATTTTTCGTTGTAGCCAAAGCGACTATTATCACAACGAGATAGCGGACGCCTCTGTCGTCCATACCAGCGCAAGGTTGGCTGCGATTGCTGAGGCCGGTTTTACTGGTGTCTGGCTGCGGGCCGAGTTGCGCGAACTGGCCCCCGTTAGACTGTTCGGAAAGTACGCCAGCAATTCCAAGGCACAGCTGCAATCCTTAAGGACGCTTTGCCGGAGGGCCGGCAAATATGGGCTGGGGATATGGCTTTACTTCAACGAACCGCTGGGGATACCCCAGTCGCACCGTTTCTGGCGTGACCAACCGACGTTGGGCGGACCATGCGTCTATACTCCCTTGGATGCGCCCGTCATAGCCCTCTGTCCGTCCACACACGAAGTTCAAGACTATTTGCGAGAGGGATTCAGGGAACTATATGGACAGATACCTCTGGCCGGCGCGATCCTTATTACCGCTAGTGAGCACCCCTCGCACTGCTGGTCGTATGTTGTGAATAACCCTTCCTGCTCATGGCGGGAGACTTTTTGGGCCGAGCGATGCGAATGCCCGCGATGCGCGCCTCGCGGGCCGGTCGAAGTCGTCGCAGATGTGATCGGCCTGATTCACCATGGAATAAAGTCCGCCCGGCCGGAGGCCGAGGTGGTTGCCTGGGATTGGTCCTGGAACATGTACTGTCGGCCACCCTATCGAAATATGATCGACCGTCTGCCCGAGGATGTCATTCTTATGGGAGACTTCGAAAGGGGAGGAGTTGTCAGCCGAGCCGCTAAGCGGGAAACGGTCGAGGAATACAGCCTGGTATATCCCGGTCCCTCCAAACGCTTCGTTAGTGAGATTGCGGCGACCGCAGGCCGCAGGCAAATGTGGGCCAGGATTCAGATCAATACAACACTCGAACTGTCCACTGTTCCTAACCTCCCACTTGTTGTTTCGCTCTATCGGAAGTTCAAGTATCTCCAGAGCACAGAGGTCTGCGGGTTTATGGGCACTTGGAATTTCTCATCTGCGACTGACACGCTGAATGTTTTTGCGGCCACAAAACTCTCCGAGGAAAGGTTGGATGACGATGAGCAGAAGTGCCTGCAGTTGTTGGCAGAGGAATATTTTGGTCCCGGCGTAGATGCCCCAGAGGTTGTCCGGGCTTGGTATGGATTTCAACGGGCCTGCAGACACTATCCCATAAATGGAAATGCCTTTGTCTACCGTTCGCCAACCAGTCGGGCTCTGGCTT
>JASLZV010000088.1 GCA_030754715.1 Phycisphaerae bacterium | reverse complement strand
ATAACCGCGTGGCTGGAACGGGAGGGTGTCGGGCGGATCGCGGTGAACTACAAGTTGCGTGACTGGCTGTTCAGCCGACAGCGATACTGGGGCGAGCCGTTCCCTATCGTGCACTGCGACCGGTGCGGAACGGTGGGTCTTGGGGAAGACCAACTACCGCTGGAATTGCCAGAGATGGATGATTTTTCCCCGGCCGTCAGCGACGATCCCGTCGCCCCGCCGAGCCCGCCGCTGGGCAAGGCCGCCGAGTGGATCCAAACGACATGTCCGTCGTGCGGGGGCCCGGCGAGGCGTGAATTAAACACCATGCCGCAGTGGGCCGGCTCGTGCTGGTACTACCTGCGGTTCCTCGACCCGCACAACGAAGAGGTTTTCTGCGACGGCGGGATTGAGCGATACTGGATGGCGCCCAGCCAGGCCAATCCTGCCGGTGGTGTGGACCTGTACGTCGGGGGTGCCGAGCACGCCGTGCTGCACCTGCTGTACGCGCGGTTCTGGCACAAGGTGCTCCACGATCTGGGCTATGTGTCGGCGCCTGAGCCGTTCGGCAAGTTGTTCAACCAGGGCATGATCCGCAGTTTTGCCTACCGCGACTCGCGCGGGGTCCCAGTCGGATACGACGCCGTGGACCTGACCGGTCCGACCCCGCGTCACAAGGCCACCGGCGAGGAACTGACCGAGTCGGTGGAGAAGATGTCCAAGAGCCTCAAGAACGTAGTCAACCCCGATGAGGTGATCGCCGAGTACGGGGCCGACACCTTCCGGCTGTACGAGATGTTCATGGGGCCGCTGGACGCCTCCAAGCCGTGGGACACGCAGGACGTTCCGGGCAGTCACCGGTTCCTCCGCCGCGTGTGGCGGATGATCATCGGCGACGACGACGCGGCGGCCCTACTGACCGACGGGGACGCCGAGGCCGGCATCGAACGGGAACTGCACAAACTCATCAAAAAGGTCGGCGAAGATTGCGAGGCGATGAAGTTTAACACGGCCATCGCCGCGATGATGGAGTTTGTCAACGCGGTTTTCAGGGCCGGGAAGATTTCCAAAGATCAGGTCGAGCGATTCGTGCTTGTGCTGGGGCCGTTTGCCCCGCACATCGCCGAGGAACTGTGGGAGTACCTGGGTCACCAAAACACTCAAGCCTACGAAAGCTGGCCGGATCATAACGAGGCGATAATCGCCGCGCGAACCGTCGAACTTGCCGTGCAAATCAACGGTAAGACCCGCTCAAGAATCACAGTGCCGGCGAATGCGACTGAGCAAGAGACACTGGCAGCCGCCAAGGCCGACTTGAAGGTCATCTCGGCGATTGAATCCAAGACGCTTGTCAGGGAAATCATCGTGCCGGGCAGATTGGTGAACCTGGTGGTCAAATAACTTGAAATGCCGCGCAAGTCCGCAACAGCCAAGGCCGCCTTTGAGCACGCCCGAAAGTTGCTCGTCGGAGGTGTGAACTCGCCCGTGCGTGTGTTTGCAGCCGTGGGGCGCGCCGGGGAGACGTTTTCCGCGGCAGCCAGGCTCATGTAAGGACCGCAGGTTTACCGATACGTCAGCAAGCTGTAAGCCGTGTTTGTGGACCGCAGCAGGGCCACAAACTGTCCCATAGTGAAAGGAGCCTAACGTGGAACAGTTAAGGTATGACTCTAGCCAGGCGGAATCCCTCGCGGCGTTTCGGTCGATCCGAACAGCGAAGCATATTCTTGCGATGCTAGTCGTCCTGTGCATCCTGATGCAGATGATGGGGTTCGTGCTGGTGCGTTTCACGGACGTAGTGGGTCCGCTGTCAGATGCCGCGACGGCTGTGGAGAAGACTACCTCCAAACCCATTGCCGCCGTGGCAGCAGTGGAAGAACAGACCACTTGGGAGAGCATCCTCAACTGGGTTCTGCCGGGCACAAGGCGCGTGGCGCTGGTGACCTGTCTTCTGATGGCCGTGGCTGCGCTGTTTGCCACCCAACTGTCGCTGGTGGAACGCGCCGGTGGAGTGGGCGGTTTCGTCAGCGCGTTTTTCTGGTCGATACTGCTTCTGGCGATGTTGATTCCCTGGCGGCCGATTTTGGACAGTTCGGTCTTCTGCGGGTCGATGTTTACCCTCAATATGGTGCAGGACGCCACCAGCAGAATCAAATCACCGTCCGCGACCGCGTTGGACCAGATTGGGTATTATCTGCGATACATTGTTTACCCGCTGCTTACCCTGCTGGTGTGGCTTGTGGTGCAGGTGAAGTTCGCCAGGGGTTACATGCGGCTTAGGCCCACGCAGGTGGCGGACAACGACGCGTCATGACCACCGCTGGGGTAGCGGACTATGGGTGGGAATCCGGTTCCGCAGGCCCGGGGAGACAAGTTCCCGGGCTTGTACTTTTGCCCCACGGATTGCGGGCGACGTTAGCGGCTTTAGGCGCGTTTGACATCTCCCTACCACAGCGGTAGCATAGGTCGTGACCCGCGTGGTTCGGTGGACAGTATTCCTTAAGTAGCGGGCCGGTTACGCCATGAGTCGCTTCTGGATTGTTTTTCTGCTGACATTGGCGGCCGTCTTGCCCGGCTGCACGGAGCCTCCCGAGGCGATTCATGGCCCCCCGCTTGATACGAGTGGGTTCTGGTCAAACGAGACGGACGATCGATCGGACCTGCGACCGGCTCGGCGGGTGGCGCGGATTCGCGTTAGTCACATCGAGGTACCATCGGGCCAATCCAGCGATTCTGAGGAAATCTGGAGTTACCTGGCGGAAGAACCCATCGGGGCCGACCGGCTTGCCGAACTGGGCCGAAATGGTCTGCGTGTCGGGCTGGGCCGAAGCGACATGTGGGCGGATGTGGCGGAGGTTCTCAAGCGGATGACGGGTCGGGAGTTGACTGAGTCGGTCCAGGTGGGGCATCCCGGCAGCCTGCACCACATTGCTCTCAAACGCCGGCAAGATGTACAGACGATCTTTATCTTCCATGCCGACCGCACCCTCAGTGGTTCGGACCTGCCGCCCGGGGACAACGTGCTGACGATAGCCTGTACGGTCGATCAGGACGACTCGCAAAAGATGCTGCTGACCGGGATACCGCAAGTACGCTCCACCCGTCCGAGGACCCGCTATGCCAAGGGCGCAAGAGGCGTCAGGATGATCAAGGAATCCGTGATGTTCGGCTTTCGGGACCTGCTGTTCCAGGTTCCGATGAACGCAAAGGACTTCCTGGTGATTGGTCCCGGTGCGGCGGCCCGCAGACCCCACAGTGTGGGCCGGCACTTTTTCGTGCGGCAAAAGGAGGGAATGGAATTCGAGACCGTGTTGGTCCTGACCCCCGAGGTCCTGGACGTGCCGGTCAAGTGATTCTCACGGTCCTGTGGGGGGGTGCCCGGCGGTTGCGGCTGTGCGCGGTATTTCTTGCAAGGCCTGGTCTATCTGCGATACACTCGCCGCCGTCATGGACGCGGTTGCCATCATTCCCGCCCGTTACGCCTCCACCCGCCTGCCGGGAAAGCCTTTGTTGAACCGAACAGGCAAGTGTCTCGTTCAGCACGTGGTCGAGGCGACTGAGACAGCCACCAAGGTTGGGCGTGTTGTTGTAGCCACTGACGACGAGCGGATCGCCGGAGCTGTTGAGGCCTTTGGCGGCGAGTTTGTCATGACCCGCGCCGACCACCAAAGCGGCACGGACCGTCTGGCCGAGGCAGCGGAGATTCTCCGACTTGCCGCCGACTGTATCGTCGTGAACGTCCAGGGCGACGAGCCCGACATGCCGGGTGGATGCATAGACCAACTGGTGAACCTGCTGGCCGGCGGGCAGTGCCCCATGGCCACGCTGGCCACCCCGCTGAGTAGTGCAGAAGCCGGCGATCCGAACAAGGCCAAGGTCGTTCGGCGGCAGGACGGGCGGGCAATGTACTTCTCCCGGTCGGCCATCCCCTTCAACCGCGACAACGCCGGCGACGTTGCGTCTTTGCTGCACCTGGGGATATACGCTTATCGCGTGGCGTTCCTGAAGCAGTTTACCTCCCTGCCGCCCACGCCCGGCGAGCAGGCTGAAAAACTCGAACAACTCCGCGCGTTGGAGAGCGGCTTCGATATCATCGTGGGGATTACCGACTACTGCGCCCGGGGCATAGATACGCCGGAAGACTACGCGGCATTCGTTCGGCGCCTCAAGGGAGGCCGATAGACCGCGAACTACCAGAGAAGCCCTCAGGCCACACCGTACCTTTTCAGGGCACGCTGGAACTTGCCTTCGGGTTCGATCCGTCCCTCCCAGTCCCAGAACAGGGCATTGCCGGGTCGGCCGGTCTGCTCGGCGACGGCATCAACCGCGTCAAGTGTCAGAAGTTGGGCCAGTTTGCCTGCTTCGACGATCTTGCGATACACGTCGATCCATTCGTCGCCTTGGGGTTGGCTCGGCCCGGGGACCCATTGTATGCCGCGGAGTTCCTTGATGGTCAACAACGAGCCCAGGTGCGACAACTGGCCTTGGCCGTCGAGGTGATAGAAGCAGTTGGGCAGCCGCTTGCACGTGGCCAGGAGTTCCGGTCTGGCAAACCGGTCAAACATGTCCGGCCCTATCATGTAAGCGAAGTCGCATTGGAGCATGTAGTACGGCTGGGGGCAAAAGACGGCGGCCCAGGCCATGTATCCGGGATTGGTCGGGTGGATGATCTCGTCGATCTCCCTGTAGAAGCGGTGCCACAGTTCGTAGGCCTCCCAGGTGAGCCGCTCGACGTGCCCGGGATGATCGTAGAGGTCCAGGAGGAGTTTTTCACCGGGCCGGAAGACCGAGAGCATGTCCAGGATGCCACCCAGGTCGGTCATGGCGATCTGTACCAGTCCCTCCCAGCGTTCGACAGCCGCCCGGCAGATGTCCTTGACGCGATTCAGCCAGCGGTTGTCACCATCGTACTCGAAGTGGATGTCGGCAATCTCCATGTCCTCCGGCGGATGGAACCAGACGGTGTTGTCGTCCGTTTCAAGCCTTGCGCTCAGGAAGGCGGCGGCTACGCCCGGGCCGAAGTTCGGACAGACGCTTGGGACGGCGTCGCCAAGGAATTTCTTGCACGAAAGGTCGTAATCCCAGCGGTCCACGATTTCCGCAGCGGGGACCGACAAGTCGTAAAACGCCGTGAGCCCGGTGGTGTACCCCAATGCGTTCGAGGACAGTGAGGGCTCGGCTCGCCCCGGGTCGCGCCCGCCCGACGTGGCGGCGAGGATCGGCCGGTCCAACCTGCCCGCCCACCAGCGGCGGAAGGTCTGGAGCACCTTTTCCCACCGGTCGAAACTGAAATCGATGGCCACGTGGGGTCCTTTCGAGTCGGTGGCGCGGTCCGAATCGAAGGGGATTGTAGGCCAGGGGTCCAACGATGCAAGGATTTGTTGCCAGTCTTGTCCGCGGTTGCTATAGTATGGGTCCATGAGCGAAGCCATGGATTTGCTGCGATCGGTGAAGGACCAGACGGACGAAACAGAATTCCACACCCCCCTCCCTGAAGGATACCGCAAAGGCCGCACCAAATATGTTGTTGTAGTTGGTACGGTGATCAGCGGTTTGGGGAAAGGCATTTTCTCCTCCAGCCTGGCCAAGTTGCTCAAGGACAAGGGCCTGAAGGTTGCTCCTGTAAAACTGGAAGGCTATCTCAACATTGATTCCGGCACGCTGAACCCCTTTCGCCATGGTGAGGTGTTCGTCCTGGATGACGGGATGGAGACCGACATGGATCTGGGTACCTACGAGCGGATGCTCGACCAGGACCTGACGGCGGCGAGTTTTACCACGGCCGGTCAGATCTATACCAGCGTGCTGAAGAGGGAGCGTGCGGGCGGTTATTTGGGGCGCGACGTCCAGATGATTCCTCACGTTACCGGCGAGGTGAAATTGCGCCTTCGCGAACTGGCCATGGAAACCGAGGCTGACGCGGTGTTCGTGGAGGTGGGCGGGACGGTAGGCGACTTCGAAAATGGTTTTTACATTGAGGCCCTGCGCGAACTGGCCTACGAAGAGGGTCCTGGCAGCACGTCGTTCGTGGCCCTGACGTACATTATTTGGCCGCCGTCGCTGGGGGAGCAGAAGTCCAAGGCCGCCCAGTTGGGCATCAAGCGGCTGATGGGAGTGGGCATTCAGCCGGACATCATCGCCTGCCGGGCGGGCAAGCCGGTGGATGAGAAAGTCAGGCAGAAGATCAGCATCTATACGAACGTTCCGATGGAACGCGTTTTCAGCATGCATGACCTGTCCAGCATCTATTTGCTGCCCGAGATGATGCGAGAAGCCGGCCTGGACAGCCAGGTGATTCAACTGCTGGAATTGGGCAACCGGGTCAATTCGCTGTCGGACGCCAGGGCGGCAATGCAATGGCGCGAATTTTCCGCGAGAATCGGGCACAGCAGCGGCGAAGTCACCATCGGCGTCACCGGCAAGTACACGACCGTGCGCGACAGTTATGCCAGCATCATCAAGGCGCTGGAGCACGCCGGTGTGGCCAATAACGCCAAGGTCAACATTAAGTGGATCGACACCACCAGTGTGACCGGAGACAACGTGGCCCAATCGCTGAAGGACACCGATGGCATCATCGTGCCGGGCGGGTTCGGCGTTCGCGGGACGGACGGCAAGATTGCCTGCATTCGTTACGCTCGCGAGAACAAACTTCCGTACCTGGGCATCTGCCTGGGATTCCAGATGGCTGTGGTGGAGTTTGCCCGCAACGTTTGCGGTCTGGGCGGGGCCCACAGTACGGAGATCGACCCCGACTGCAAGGCGCCCGTGATCGACATTCTGCCCGAGCAGAAGCAGATCGAAGGGCTCGGGGGAAACATGCGCCTGGGTGGGCAAGACGTGGAGATCATGGCCGACACGGTCGCGGCGGAGTTATTTGGCGGCGCCGAGCATATCCGCGAACGATTTCGCCACCGCTACGAGGTGGACCCGAAGTACATCGAGCAACTGGAGGCCGCGGGCCTGAAATTCTCCGGCCGGCATCCGCGCCATCCTATCATGCAAATCCTCGAACTGCCTGGCGAGGTGCATCCGTATTTCATAGCCGCCCAGTTTCATCCGGAACTGACCAGCCGCCCGCTTCGCCCTCAGCCGATGTTCGTCGGATTGGTCAAGGTGGCTCTGGCCCGGGGGGTGCGGTAGGGCAGCGAAAAGATTTGACCCCCTCCGGTTTTTTGTATATT
>JASLZV010000087.1 GCA_030754715.1 Phycisphaerae bacterium | reverse complement strand
ACTTGGCTGTCAATGTGATATTTGAATATCTGATTTGATTCGTCAAACGCGCCGACAGCGTTGACGGATTCAATCTCCTTGCTCGCCTTCGCCAACTCATCATCGTCAAGGACAAGGGCGGCAATCTGTTTATCAATAGACCGCAAAAAGGTATCGGATTGGATGCCGCTTGCCCTTGCCATTTGAAGAAATTGTAGGTCGGTAGCATAGTCACGCAGGTCAAACGAGTCGGCGTAATCAATAACCCCATCCCACTCCCTGCCCTGCCACGCACACCATAGTGTCCACAGTTGCTCCTCAGCCAGTTCCAATAGATCAGCCTTCTCGCTTAGTTTGCTGTTCAACATCTGAAACTCGGTTTGCAGGGCGATGCCGCTCTTAGCCTGCTTCTCCGTTGCCCTCACCGCGCCCAGGTGCGTGACCCGATCTACTGCTTTGATCTTGTCCTCGATGCTTGCGCGGATGCCGTCGAGGTTGCTGCTGTTCGGCTGCAACAGGAACGGGGTCAGGCCGGGGTCTAGATCATCAGGCATCTGGATAACACTGCCTGCGCCTGCGCTTGCTTCCGTGCCGTCGGTCTTGGCAAGCGAGGGGTGGTTGGCAATGCGGATCAGTTGCTCGATCTCTGACAACTCATTGTAGATCGCACGCTGGATGTCAGACACATCGCCAACATCAGATACCCCCACGCCACGGATAGACGAGCGTTGTGCATACACGCACACGGCAGGGATCGCCCCAAGCGGGTTATCCATACGCTCAACCAGCAGCGGGTCTTTCTCGCTTTCGGCTTCCCACAACTCAATCGTATCCGGTGTCCAGACCCGGAACCGTCGCTTGTCACCCATCTCGCGCACCTTGAGGTAGCCCAAGCGGTACGCACCGGACGGCACACGCTCATAACGCCAATCAAAGACGTTCTCGGGTGTGATGAGCGTCAGATAGGGCCGGATGTCTGCGGCCAGTTCCTCTGCCCTGGTAGTGGTTTCGATGCTCGGCTTGTCGAGCAACAACCAGCAGTGACCATAAACCGATGACCAGATAGTTGCCTCGCGCATGACCGCGTTGAACGATCTGCCATCGTGGTCGGCATCATTCAAGAACGGTTCCAACGCCGGGTCGTTTTTGATCCCACCAAATTCGCGGGTCGGGCGATCCCGCCAGATGAATGACGAGTAGATGTGAACCACGTTCTTACACTGGTTGTCCAGCGGGGTCTGGTTCAGTCGCTCCTTGAAGTCCTGTTCGCTTTCCAATTTGTACTTGGTCAAGTATTGACCGTTCCGCCAATCATCGCCGCCCAGGTAGGAACGCAGAAGAAACTCCCATCGAGTTGCGTATGCGTCGTAAGTAGCACCGGTTTTCGTTACATGCTCGTTCGTCATTAACTCCACCGTTGGGGTTGTCGTGGTTCAATGTGTCTGCGCAGCGGCAACTCGCCCATGACGAGGTAGCCCAGCGCGTCCGTGATGTGGTCAAGCCCGCTGGACTTGTCCGGTTGGTTGTTCACAAAAGTCAGCCCATCGAGGGCGCGGATCAGCCGCTTGCAGCGCGGGTCGATGAAAAGCCTGCGCCTGCCGTCTGCTGTCTTGAGTGCAGCCTGCACCGTGTTGATGCGGTCAACCACCGGGGCAGCGTGCCGTGGTGCGCGTACATCGAACCCGGCGTTCGCCAGGATCGCAAAGTCGGTGCGCCCAACAGGTGCGCTGGTCTTGCGTGCGCGGCCTGATGGGTCGGGATAGACCACCACGCTGCGGCTCTTGAACCGACGCTTCAGTTCGCCCGCCATCAGTTCAGTGTTGCTGTCGCCCAATTCGATCTCGTCAAGGATGTGCAACTGGTCTGCTGCCTTGACCGCAATGACAGCAGTCATCGGGTCTACGTTGAAGTCCATACCCACAACCAGCGAGCCGCCGCTATCAGCCAACGCTTGCACGTTCTCGTCGCGGTCGAAGTTGCTGTACACCCGTCCGGCCATCGCTTCAAATGTAGCCATGAACTCCTGGCGGAACTCACGCTCGCCCATGTCGCGCTTGGCCGCCGCTATCTCGTCGCTCGTAACCCGCGCTCCGTCCGCTGTCGTGAACTGCCACGCGCCCCACTCGGGGGTATCCTGGGCGTAGCGGTAAAGGTCGTGGAAGTGGTTGTACCCACGCGGTGTACCAATCCAGAGTGCGCGACCTTGCTTGTCGGCAAGCATTGGTCGTAGGACTTCAAACCACGCATCGGCGTGCATATCGGCAAACTCGTCCATAACCAGAAAGTCCAACCCAACACCACGCAGAGCATCGTAATTGTCAGCACCCCTAAGTGCTGCGGTGGTTCCATTGTGCAACTCCACGCTCAAGTCCGTTTCGTTCGTCGCGGCAATCTGTGACGGCGGCATCATTTGTTTAAGGCTTTTCCAGGCGATCTGCTTGGCCTGCCGGTAAGTCGGCGCAACGTACCAATTGATTGAGATCGGCTTTGATATCGAGGCATGGAGCAGTTCAGTGAGTGCGAGGTAGGTCTTGCCGAACCTCCTCCCCGCTACCAGTACCCGAAACCTCTGCTTGCTTTCGAATACCCTCGTCTGCGCTCTCGTCAGTTCGATCCGTGACAATGACTAATGGCTCCAGTTGTTGTTGCTCGATGTGTCTCTTATCGCTCTGACCGAGATATTGTTTGCCTAACCATATCTGCATGGTCACGTTTCCCCCCTTTGCGCTTTGCCACTGCAAGTGCCGCAGCGATGCCTTGCCGACTTCTTTCCCTTCGCTTACCGCTTCCGCAATGGCCGGGGTGCGTTTCTTGTGCCGCTTCCAGGTGGCGTAGTTGATGCCCAGCACAGCGGCTATCTCAGGCTCGGAACAGCGGCGTGCCGACAGTTCTTTCACCTGCCTCAAGTTGATTACCTTTTCGGATTCCTCCTCGATGACATCTATTCGCGGTCTGCCGACCTTCTTTTTAGGTTCATTCATGGCGCAATATTAAGCGGCCTTACGCTGTTGTAGTGTTGCCTGCTCGCCTGTGTACTCTTCCCAACGTTTAACAACCACATCGCAATACAACGGGTCAATCTCCATGCCGTAGCACTTGCGGTTCAACTGTTCACAAGCGATAAGTGTTGAACCTGAACCAAGGAATGGGTCAAATACAAATCCAACGCCAGAAGATATTTCAATTATGTGTACCAACAACCGAACGGATTTTGTTGTTGGATGGTCAAATGAACGCTCCTCGCCATTTGTAAAAAATCCCGCCCACTTGTATCGCAATATCAATCGCTTCCGTTTTACACTTTGCCAAATAAGTTCAAAGCAAGAACCGAACATTTTATCTGCTGATTCATCCAACCTCTTATCCCAAACCATCCACGAACCGCCACTTGGCAAGGTGTCTTTGTAGTAGTCAGCACCAAACCAAAATTGGTCTTCACAACAAGAAACGCCCTTCACCGCACCCACATCAAATGGCACATCATCGCCAATCACATCTTCGTGCTTCTTGCCCTTGTGCAAACTGTGCAAACTAATCATGCCAGAATAATCCGCATCAAGGTTCATCCCATAAGGCGGGTCAGCAAGTACAACACCACAACTTTTGCCATCCATCAATCGTGCAACATCATCTTCACTCGTTGAATCGCCACAGAGCAACCGGTGTTCGCCCAATATCCAAAGGTCGCCCGGTTTGCTTATCGGCTCCTCTGGCGGCTCCGGTACGGCATCCTCGTCTGTCTCCCCCAGGTCGGGGTCAATCAGTAGGTTCGCCAGTTCGGTGTTATCAAAGCCGGTGAGGTCTAGCTCGAAGCCAAGATCGTCCAACTCGCGTATCTCCAACCCTAGCAGATCAATATCCCAATCCGCATCCTCTGCAATGCGGTTATCAGCCAAGCGGTACGCTTTGGCCTGGGCATCAGTAAGATCGGCAACGTGTACCGGCACCTCGTCCATGCCTAACTTCTGCGCGGCCAATAGCCTGGTATGCCCTGCAATAATCACGTTCTCTTTGTCCACGACAATGGGTTGTCGCCAGCCAAACTCCTTGATGCTTGCGGCGACCTTATCCACTGCCGCACTGTTCTTGCGTGGGTTGCGTGCATAGGGGATCACGCTATCTGCGGAAATAACTTTGGTCTGCACTAAACCAACAAATCAATCACCTTCTTCGGCGGCTCTAGTTTGTCTCCGGTGTCGGTGTAATCGCGGAACACCTTACACTCATGCGTACACTTGCTCACCCAAAAGCAGGTGTCGCATGGTGGGTCCTCCACCTCAAGGACGGCATAGCCATCGTGCCTATCTATCTCGCCGCACCTCGACAGCAGAGATGGTATCGCCCCCAGGCAGAGCATAGATCAAGACTCTATTTTCCCGAATCGGTGTCGGCAGATGGGACAACCGACTATATGAACGTGGAACAGACACATACACTGGCAGGCTGATGCCGCGCCAAGAGATGTGTGAAATTAAACCTTCCGAGGTTAAAGTGCCGCTTTTATTGCCTGACTTTTTCGCCTGTACGCGCCGCAAGACAGCCATTACAGATTTCCATTTCCCGCTTTCTTTTGCGCCGGAAATGACACGGTTGTAAAGCCTTCCGGCAGGCTTTGCACACCTTGCTGCCGACCTGCCACCAATGCTGCATCGCTGATTTCCTCGCGCACCATGCTGACCCAATCGATCAAGTCCATCTCAAGTTGAAAGTGCAAAGGCAAACCAACGGAACAGGCGCAGCACCGCGCACGCCAGGGCTTCCGATCCAGCCGGAACAGGAGTACCGGCTTTTCGCCTGTACGCGCCGCCTGCTCCGCGGCTTGCAACCACCAATTATGCAGCCACTTCTTTGCCCGCTTGACCTCGATGGCCCAGCCCGGTACGCCTATAATATCTACCCCACCTTGCGCCGCCTGCTGTTGCCAGTTGCGGCAAACCTCAATACCCAACTCGTCTCGCAAGATGCGAGACACCTCTTGTTCTCCGGCGCGACCTTTAGTGCGCGAGTTGGTCAAACTCGATCCCGAGCCAGTGAATCACTGCATCTTGCAAGTCTGGTTCGCCAGCAAAGGAAAGGATTAAAATCCCGACAATAATCCAAAACCCCGACCAGCCCATTAGGACGAGTTGTCAGAGTTGTCAGAATGGTTGCTGTTGTCGCTATTGTCGCTTTCGTCGTGCGCGTCAGAGCACTCCGTTGTGCCATCGCCGCCAGAACAAACTTCAACCCCGCTGCCGACCTCGACGCGAGTGCAGGCCACCACTAACAGCAAGAGTGCAATCAAAAGCGCGTCATAAATCTTTTTCATCAACAAACCTCTTGAACGTGAACGTGAAACTGGTGTCATCCACCCGCGCTGTCATAGCGCACCCGGCCAGCATAGAAACGACAGCGATCATACAAATGCCACAGATGAACGCTTTCATCCTGAACCAACCAGAAGCAGCGCCCAGATGTAGAACGGTGGTATCAAAATGAGGGCTATCACCGCCCGAATCCATATCTCTTTTCTGCTCATCTCAGCCATTGTTGCCTCCCCGTTTGCTGCGTTCAAAGTTTGCGAGTGACTGGCCATACTTCTGCTCAAACCAGACCCCCCATGTCATGCGACCGCTCGGCGTTGGCTGGTCTCGCCTGCGCCAGATTTGTCGCGCCACACACAACTTGAGCCGTTCAAAATCTTCCGCACTTGGGCCAGAGAATCCTTGACCAACTGCGGGTCGACTGACGGTGCCGGTAGTGCTATCGCCATTTTGTGATACGGTGCAGCGCCTTTCTCCGGCAAACAAAGCGCCAGGAACTCCGGCAGGCTCGGAGGCCATTCGCTGCCCTTCTTTACAAGTGCCGAAAAGCCCGCGCTGATGCTCTCCAGCGGTAGCCTCGCGAGTCCTTGCGCCCATGTCGCCGCCGCGCTCGTCAGGCCTCCATCAGGGTCGGCACAATCGCCAAACTGGCTGGCCCATTTGTACCCGTAAATCTCGGCCATGCGTGTCCAAAATCTAGCAATTACCCTTGGCGGCAATTCTCTGCTCTGCAAGCAAGGCTCGCCCCGCTGCTGACTTTGCAAGATTTCCATTCGCTCTCCTGTTATGGTCTGTTAAGTGGTCTGTTCCTATGGCCCTAACCGGTTCGGTTACAGCACCCCTAACGCATTCGGTTAGAGCACTATCTTTACAGCTAACGGGTTCGGTTAGGGCATCCCTAATTGGGTCGGTTAGCGAATCCTTACCAAGAATCTCGTACACAGCGGTGCGCTTTTTGCCACGTTGGCGCTTGGCAATCCATCCCTTCTTGGCGAGGCTTGTCGTGGTGTTGGAGATGACATTTGGGTGGTATCCGCACCGCTTGGATAGCGCAGCCCTTCCAGGCCACACCGGGCGGGTGCTCTTGGGGTCGCGGTACGAATAGAGCGCAATCAGGACGCGGGTTTCGATAAGCGTCAGGTTATGGTCGGCAATCACCTCATTGGGCACGATGGCGAAAAGGCTCAAGTGTCGGCCTCGCTTGGGAAGATGTCGGGCCTGATCTCGTACCTCGGGATGCCGGTGGCACGCTCAACATCAACGGCGTGCTGCGGTGGGATGCCCTTGCTGCTGGCCCGATGCAGCCAGTTCCAGACGGCGCTTGGACGCACGCCGATGCGTCGCGCCAGTTCAGCCTGTGAACCCGCTTCGGCAACCGCAGCGATGAGTGCAGCCTTGCACATGATGCTGCCTACAATACACTCAGTTGGGGTTTGGTGCAAGGAGAAGGGCTGCGTCATTGGCTAGCCAATGCAACCTTTGCCAGATAGAAACTGCGGGACAAAATCGGGACAAAATCGGGACAAAACCTGGCAACCCCTTGATTTTGCAACATTTAATAGTTATTAGCCCGCACAGCGGCCTAATACCCTCAACAATATTCTAGGTTTGTTGAGGTTGACTTAGTGCCATATTTTTGCTTGCAATTTATACCCAATAGTGTATTGTTGCACAATCATTACACGATGATAGGAGGTCGACTAATGATTTTACATTTTGCCCCAGATGACCGGCAGCAGGCGGATGCCGAACACGAACAATGGTTTCAGGAGCAGTGCGCTGATTTCGCAATACAGTGCAAGCAAATAGCGGGCGGTCTAGAGGCTGCTGCTGCCATGTTCGAAGATACGATGTTGGCCGACGGTAAAGATCAACTCAGCGCCACCGGCTCACGCATAAAC
>JASLZV010000086.1 GCA_030754715.1 Phycisphaerae bacterium | reverse complement strand
TTCGGACGTACTACGGCCTGAGCGATCGGGCGCGCGTGGTGTTCAACGGGGTGAACGTGCCGGACCCCGCCGGCGGGGCCCGCGTCGCCGTCCGCCGGCGTCTTCGTTCCGCCCTGGGCGTTTCGTCGGGCGATCCGGTCTTCCTGACCGTGGCTACGAACTTTCCCCTCAAAGGCGTGGCGGAATCGATTTCGGCCTTTGCCAAGTGGTGCCACCGAGATAGCGAGCGGGCGAAGGCCCGATTGGTAATCGTGGGGCGGGAACTGTCCAGGCGCTATCGGTGCATGGCGGCCCTGCACAAGGTGGGCAAGCAGGTAGTGTTCAAGGGGCCTACCAAGGAGATGTTCCAGTGGTACGCGGCGGCAGATGCGTTTGTCCTGCTGACATGGTACGATCCTTGCAGCCTGACGGTGCTGGAGGCGGCGCGGTGGGGCATACCGTCGTTGACCACGCGATTCAACGGCGCTGTCGAGGCATTCAAGAGCGGTGGGTGTATTGTGGTCGATTCGCCAAGGGACATACGCGGCATCGTGTCGGCCTTTGACGAACTGGCCGATCCCCAACGTCACGAAGAACACTCGCATGCCTGTCGCGCTTTGGGGCGTCAACTCAGCATCGACCGGCACATAGAGGAACTCCTGGAAGCATATGGGGAGGCCGGGAGACTGAAATGACGGAGAATCTCTGGGTCTTTTTTGTCGCGTTTCCGCTGGCTGGGTATGTCATCGGTTCGACGCCGTTCGGCCCGATCATCGCACGTTTTCACGGTGTGGACCTGCGGGCAAGGGGGTCGGGCAACGTGGGGGCTACCAACGTCGGGCGCGCGCTCGGCAGGCGGTGGGGGTATCTGTGTTTCCTTCTGGACGTGGCCAAGGGGCTGGTGCCCACCCTGGTGGCTGGAATGCTGCTGCGGCTGCTGAACAACTTCCCCACACAGGTGCACCAGGGCGCGTGGCTGGCGGTGGGGCTGGGGTGCATTCTCGGACACGTGCTGAGTTTCTGGCTCGGGTTCCGCGGCGGCAAGGGGGTAGCCACCTCGCTGGGCGTGGTGTTGGGCGTTTTCCCCTACTTCACGTACGCAGGTCTGGTGGTGTTTGGCCTTTGGGCGGTGGTAAGCGGCGTCAGCCGTTACGTATCGGTGGGCAGCATCACAGCGGCGGTCGCCTTCTGGCCGCTGTTTGCGGCAATTAACTGGTTTGCGATGGGCCTGTCACCGCGCGACCTGTGGCCGCTGGGTGCGTTTGCGGCGGCTATGGCGGTGCTGATTGTTTTTCTCCACCGCGGGAACATCCGGCGCCTCCTTACCGGGCGAGAGAACAAGATCGGCGATGAACAAGCGGGGGACAGCCGCGATGAACACAGATGAATGCGGATGCAAATTTATCTTGAGTGCAAGGGCGTCAGTTATTTGCCTCCAGGCCGGCTGTCGTTGTCGAAGGCCTGTGTCAGCCAGGCGGGTGGTCGTATCGGTTTACCGCTGCGATCAGGAATGGACGGCGGGAGTCGCTCATCATCGGGGGATGAAACCGCACGCCGTCCCGCAGCAATCTCTAAGCCGGTACTCGAACTCCAGTCTTGGCATTGGTCTACCGAGCATGGG
This sequence comes from Phycisphaerae bacterium, assembly GCA_030754715.1. GTDB lineage: Bacteria > Planctomycetota > Phycisphaerae > SM23-33 > SM23-33 > JASLZV01. Next base: position 5,601 of record JASLZV010000086.1, on the reverse strand, counting down.
GTTGCTATCGCAGAAGGCTTGGTTAAGAATATCAGTGACCAGAAACTCAAGAACGTAGAGGTAGTCGTGATGTTTGTGGACAGCAACGGCGACTTCATTACAACGGGCGAGGCATTGATCGAGTACAACCCCATACTTCCGGGGCAGACTAGCCCCTTCAAGGCCATGGCCACTGCCAATCCTGCGCTGGGCAAGGCCCAGATAGACTTTAAGACTCTTTTCGGCGGAAGCCTACGGTGGAGGAAGAAATAGGGGGCATGACCAATGCAACTGACTAGTGAAGCCGTGGCGGCTTTGCCGTCTAATACTTGTTCGACCAAGAGAAAGGAACGACAGTTATGAACTCTGTGTTGCGCGAGTTCGTCATGAAGCACGCCTTATTTTCCCACCACGACCACCACTGCAGCTTTGCCGATTTCGAGAAGAACCGAGCAGAATATACACATAAGGCGCTGCTCGGCTATGCCGCCGCGGACCTTGTGACTGCCGCCGGCCCACGACCGTTGGCGTATGCGCATGACGACGCACGCCTGGAAGCGCTCTGGCCGAGTATCCGCACCACCGGCTACGGCCGCGCTGTCGTGCTCGGATGTGAGGAATTGTTCAGACTTGAGTATACACCTGCAAATTTCGCGCCGATCACGGAAGCGTTGCAGGCGAGCATTGCCGATAAGACCCCGGCCGAAGTGTACGACTACTTCGTGAAGGAGAAGGCTAATATCCAATGGGTTGCACAGGACGGACTGTTCCGCATCAGCAACGCCGAACCGCTTCAGACAGATCAGTATCCGGACTACTACCAGTTCGCGTTTCGAATCGATGACCTGTTCGCAATCTCGGGCCCGGAACCACTGAATGCACTTGAGCGGTTCACAGGCATCCCCGTGCTCAGCCTCGACCGGCTGGTGGTCTCCCTGAACGCCGCCATCGACAGGTTCAGGGACACGGGGCGAATGAACGCCTTCAAAGTGGGGATCGCTTACCTGCGCGACCTGACTGTAACGGATCCGCCCCGGCATGAGGCGGAGCAGGCGTTCAGCCGGATCCGGAACCGGAAAGCATTCTATGGCGGGAACCAACAGAACAATGCGGCCGTGAATCAACACGAGGCACGCGCACTATCCGACTACATGCTGCATCGTCTCCTTGAGCGTGCCGATGACGAGAACATCCCACTCCAGATTCACACCGGATACCTGGCCGGCAACTGGGGCTCACTCGCAGGGACCAAAGCCTCGTTTCTCATCCCGCTCTTCGAGAAGTACCGGCGTGTACGATTCGACGTCTTCCACGGATCCTGGCCGTGGACCTCGGAATTGGGCGCAATAGCCAAGAACTACCCGAATGTGTACCCAGACCTATGCTGGGCGTGGACCATGAATCCGGAGGAGACCGAACGAACGCTGTGCGAATGGTTGGACGGCGTGCCATTCAACAAGATCTTCGCATTTGGTGCTGATACGGGTCTTCCGTGGTGCGATGTGGGCTATGCGACGCAAGCGCGCCGGGGCATTGCGCGAGTACTTGAGGAGAAGGTCCGGAAAGGTTTCTTCTCTGAGTCGACCGCAGAAGAAGTGGCTTCCGCGATAATGCTCAAGAATGGTGAGCAATTCTACGGGATTACGTGAGACAGAAATGTCGAACAACGCCTTGGAGGCGACGCCCTAAAGGCCGCGCCTCAAGGCAGACGTTGGGCAAGGAGAATCTGATGACGACGAAGGAGTTTCTTCAGCATGTCACTACGCAGGCCTATAACGGGGACGAAATGAGCCTGCTGTGCGGAGTCTTTGCCAGGAAGTGGGTCCCGCCCGACAATCTGATCCCCGACCCGGACCATAACCTGACTTACGATCAAGCGTGTGCGGACAGCTCAGTTTGGTACCAGCCAATATGGAAGATCATCAAACACGTGGCGGACTGCAAGGCGATGTACGCCACACAGGCCTTTGGCGAACCGTCGGAACCGTTCCCAACGGAAGGGACGAGTCTGGAATCGCTTCTTGAGTATCTGGGTGCCACGCACCAATACCTTGAACACTGCCTGGGCGAGATCGAAGAGATGGATCTAGCGAAGCCTGTGCCGACCCCATGCCACGGAGAGAGTGCCGCAAACTTGTTCTGGGTTTTCGCTCAGCACGACGTAAGCCACGGCGCACAGATACAGGTGATTCGCGATGATAAAGCCCAACCCCGGAGTATTTCTTTCCTCCGATTTCCCTCGCCAGAGTCTTAACTGTTGTGGGGCGGTAGGGCCGATCAAGCAATCGCCGGCGACGGTGAAACCGACGATCCGCGCTTTGCCAAATCCTTTGCCAAACACGGCGCTTTTCCTTGCGCTTCGCTGCACGATGTTGCACAGAAAGCCGAAACAGGTGACAGTGAGAAAACCCTTGTTAACACGGGGGAAACTGTGTATTTACAAGGAGCAAACCGCAACAAACGCCCGTAGCTCAGTCAGGATAGAGCGGCGGTTTCCTAAACCGCAGGTCAGAGGTTCGAGTCCTCTCGGGCGTAATGAAGAAAGCCCAGGTGAACGGCGACGACAGCCGGTGTCCAGAGGCGCATAAAGCCCCGAAAACAAAGGGCGAAATGGACTCCGGCACCGGCGGCCCAACCGCCTCTATCAAGCCCACTTCCCTGACTGGCGGTGACTGTAGCAATACCCGAAATGAACGCAGTTTCGACAAGCCAGACGACAAGCGGCACCAAACTGACCCGGATCTTGCGAAGGTAACAGCCGCATGGCCGAGGCTGCCAAAGGTGATCAAGACAGCAATCACGGCCATGGTCGAGGCGTCCAAGTAAATTCCGCTGACACAGCAATCTCAAATGACCAAGTGTCCAGTCCGGGGGACCGCCACAGCGTTATGGGCCATGGCATTCGAGTGCGCTATGCATCCTTCCACACGGTCGCGCCTGCACCCCCCCAAGTACCCCTGGCGGCGGCGGCATGCCCAAGATCTGGCTGCTCCCACTGCCGGATATGATTCTCGGGATGGACACCTCCGCTATCTGCTTGGGAAGGAAGGATCCTGCGACGCGGCCAGGGCGCCAACAAGGAACGTAAGTGCTGAAGAATCAAGAAGAACGGCGTTTTCGCGAGGCACAGGTAGCCTTAAGGCAAATTTCATTTCTTGCCGGGTGCCTCCGGCGATACCTGCTTTACGCGGATGTTGTCCATCTCCAGGATGTTGTTCTCTACCGTCTTCTTGTGCTTGCGCGAACCGACGCTGACGCACAGTGTTGTGCCGCTTGCCTTGGGGTTCAGGTAGGGTATAGGCGTCTCGTTCAGTTGGACCCATTGACCCGAATCGCTCTTGGCGTGTCCGATGACGGCCTTTTGCTTTGTGTCGATTACCACCTTCAGGCCGAACCACTTGCCGACTGCGGCCAGGTTGCCCAGTCCGTGTGTCTTGACGCCGAAGTTGTTGCGGTCGAGGCGCTGCTCGATGGTTACCAGGTCGGCCTTGTTGTCCCAGGCGTACATGTAAACCATGCATCTGTGCTGGAGATCATAAACCTGGATCGTGGGCATGTTGCCGTGCAGCGCGTGCCTTCGGAACATGGCCTCGACGGAGATCCTTCCCGGCTGTGCGTCGACGGTGTGCACGGGGACCATGTCACTGGGATTGGTCTTGTTGATGTCGCAGACGGCCGCGTGGTTCCTGTCTTTTTCTACAACCTTCCACGATTTGTCCCATCCGCGGTTGGCGTATGAGGTGTTCTCATACCAGCCGTCCAGGCCTATCAGCGGACTGTCCCCCGACTCAGAGGTAAAAGCCCCGCCCTCAAAGTCGCAATTCCACAACGTCCGGCCCCCGTCTTCGGGAGCGTTGAACGTGATGACGCCAAATCGCTCTGGCTTGCGGAACCCGCCCATAGTGGGCGACCAGGCGGAGAAAGGCGGCTTGCCGGGTTCGGCATGCCGGTTACGGCACAGATTGAACCGCCAGGTCTCCCCCGCCCGCGGCGCCTTCTTCACCAGCCCGGCAAAGGGCAACGCCGCCCGGAGTTCCCAATAGTCCTTACCGATGGCCGTCTTGACCTTGATTCCTGAGTCCCACGTTATCGTTCCCGTGGCCCCTATGGCCGTCGGGTTTTCCAGGGCGTCGTAAACCGCCCCCAGGCTGTTGATGCAAAACTGATAGTACGTCCGACCCGTTCCCGACGGATCCACGAACAACTCGATCGAGTCGTCGCTGAAACCGCCGATGTCCTTGTCATGTGTCGCCGCTTTCATCTCCGAGACGTTCGGCTCAAGACACCTGGCATGGATATAGAGATGCTGGCTGTCATACGCCAGTTTAAAAAACGTCTTCTGAGGAACCGCCTCGTTCATGATGGTCTTTTCAATTTTGTTGGGCAGAGCGTCCGCCCAGGTCGCATCTTCAGCCCAGGCATCCGGGGAGGCCGACGTGTCCGCCCAGATGACAGCCGCCGTGCCTATGGGGGCAAACTCCGACATCGCCGAGCCTTCATATCTCGCCTGGGCCTTCAGAAGGTACTGCATGATGCCCGCATCAATCAGCTCGACGCGGCGGCGGTAAAGCGTCCCTTCTTCAGTCGCCTGTTTTGCCTGCTCGATGTAGCCGGTCAGTTCCTCCAGGAAATCCCTAGTACCCAGTTTTCCCCACCATTCGCGTGAGTTGCCTCCGCCGCCATGGTCCATCCAGCGGTTTTCCATGGCCGTGTAGAACTTCTTCATGCCGGCGGCCCCGGGACCGAAGAACGTTTGATAGTATTCCTTCAGACCCTCTTCCACGTCAAAGTTGAAGTTGTCATAGAGCTTGATGCGCCAGTACATATTCATGAAGTCCAGCACCGGGCTGATCCAGGCATAACCTCCCGGCTTGGTGCCGCTGTATGTTCTTGCGTACGCAAATGCCAGGCGGCCTCCCTTGAAGCTGCCTATTTGGCTGAGTCGCCGGACATCATCGGCGTGCACGTTAGGCACCATGCATGGAAACGGCCAGTCGGAGATGAAGGGCTTGCAGGGATATTCATACGTCGTGAAGAACTTTGCCTTGTTCTGCTGAACATACTCGCCGATTCGCTGGTAGTCCCGTTCCTGATAGTTACGGTCGTAGTACCCCTGGTAGAACTTGCAAAAGGTAACCGCGACATTAGGCTCAAAGACCATGCCTTTGGGCGGCAAGGTGTAGTTGAAGTAAGCCAGGCAGGATACCCCGGCATCAGGATGGGTCTTGCGCACTTCCTTTGCAAGCCGGTTGACAAATCCCCAGACGTAATGACTGGCGTTGCCGGCGGGACCGACATCACTGCGATACTGGGCCCGACACGTAGGGCAGCCGCACATGTTGGTGTTGTCGTTCAGCCCCACCGTGAAAAATTTGCCGCGGTGCGGATAGTACGCCCAGGGAAACGGCTCCGGCTTACCATCGAAATAATCCCGGGCTGTCTGCAGCACCTGCTCAAAAAAGCCCGGGGCTGTCAGACAGGGATTGATCTGGTTCTGGTAGTTCAGTTGCTTCATCCGCGCATAACTCTTGGTGCTGAACCACTCGGGGTGCGACTCGCCGAAGGCCTCGTCGTAACCATGGAAGGAGTGGCTGGCATTGTAGGCCTCACCTCCTAAGTAGC
>JASLZV010000085.1 GCA_030754715.1 Phycisphaerae bacterium | reverse complement strand
AAGGGGACCTTTCTTCTGGCCCGGGCGGGCGAGCGGCCGGAAATTAACTTCCTTGGCATCGAGTTCGCCCGGGCATACTGCCGTTACGCAGCAGACCGCCTCCGTCGCCGCAACCTGACAAACGTTCGGGTGGTGCAAGCAGAGGCGGCGGCCTTCTTCAAGATCTGCCTGGCTGACGCGTCAGTGTGGCGCGTGCACATTTATTTCCCCGATCCATGGCCCAAGCGAAGGCACCGCCGGCGGCGGCTGATCCAGCCACCATTTGCCTGGGACGTGCGTCGCGTACTACGGGCGGGCGGGCAATTGATCATCATCACCGATCACATAGGCTACTACCGTCAGATCCGCAACGTCCTGCGGAGCGTACCCGGTTTGGCGCCTGTTCCCACGCCGCGGGCTGACGGCGAACTGGTCGGCACGAACTTCGAACGCAAATATATCACCCAGGGCAGGAGTTTCTACGCCGCAGCGTGGCTGCGGTACGCCTGAGGGACGCTGCTATCGGCGGGCATCCGTCGGCGGGATAGGGCGATGGAGTTTTGCTTCCAGTTCTTCGACGGCTGCCGCTCCACCTCCGCGGCTGACCATCACCAGCACATCCCCGGCGGCCAGCACAAACTCCGGCTCCGGCTGATAGACCGTTTTGCCGCTACTTCGCTTGACGGCGCAGATTTGTACACCGGCGCGTTTCGGCATGGCCAAGTCCTCCAGCGACCTGCCGACAAACTTGCTGTCGGCCGATAACTCGAACTGGTCCATCGCAATTTTCACGCCCTCACGGGCCCCGTCGACAAAATCAACCACGGCTGGACGAAGCACAACGGCCGCCATCTTTAAAGCCCCAAGTATGTGCGAGCAGACCACGCGCGTTGCCCCAGCTTTCATAAGAATGTCCTGAGCCGACATGTCGATCGCCCGCGCAATGATGCGCAACTCGGGGTTCATCTTCCGCGCCGACAGGGTCACAAACACGTTCTGCGCATCCTGTGGCAGGGCAGTCACCAAAACCGCGGCGCGTGTAATGCCCGCAGCCTGGAGGGTTTCTTCTTGCTGGGCGTCACCTAGCACATATAGCAGACCCAGTGCGCCAGCCGCACGGGTGCGCTCAGGATCCGACTCCATCACTACGATGCTCTGCTTCGCTGCCGCCAGTTCCGTGGCTACTAATTGGCCCATTCGCCCATAGCCGCACACGATTACGTGTTTGCTCAAGCCTGCTATCTTCGATTCCAATTGTCGTCTCCCTAGAATAGTCCGTACTTGTCCCTCCACGATCATAGCTACAAGCATACTCATTACTACCGCCCCTGTTACAAGCCCCCCCAGAATTACGAACATGGTCCAGGCCCGCCCCTGTGCTGACAAGGCATGCACCTCGCGATACCCAACAGTAGCGATACTGATCACAGTCATGTACAGCGCATCAAGCCAACTATACCGGGAATCAATCACGCGATAACCAACCGCAGCTACAAGAATAAATAAAACCAGAGCGCCCACCGGCCAAGCCAAGCGCAGGGCCCAGCGGTGTTCCGGGCGTGAGGGAGAAGCCATTCGAACAATAGCCTTGCGGCCGATCTGAAGCATGGCAACAGTGATTATATCCCGTCGTTCGTTGCAGGCAAGAAGACGAAAGGTATAAACCGTCTGGAAAGCCTAAGTATATCTGTACCCTCGTGTGGTGTCAGGCGCTCACTACGAGAGTAATATAGAATAGTATAAATCTCATACTCGTCTTGGTATGGCGTGTTACTTGTGTGTGTTATGGTGAAGGTTCGCGCGTAATTTCTTGTGTTGCAGAGAATTAGCGGCGGAATCTCCTACAGTAGACTTATGGGGAACCTGTTGGCTGTGCTGTGCTGTGCTGTGGCTAGCTGGTCGTTTGTGCTTTAGGTCTTGTGGTAGCAGGGTGGTGGTGGGAGGTGGTTTCTTACGAGTGGTTGCTTTCCGCACAGGTTTTCCCAGAGTTATCCCCAAGAGCTGTTGGTAAGTTGTGGGCGCTACTCAGCCGCCATGATTTCCCGGCTTAGCCTTTCAAGGGTGGCTTGGAGGCGCGGGTCTTGGCTGCGAAGGGTATTGATGGTGCGGTTGGCGTGCAGGACAGTGGTATGGTCGCGCCCACCGAAGTATCCACCGATCTCCTCCAGGCTGTGGCGTGTGAGGTTCCGGGCCAGATACATGCAAATCTGGCGGGGAAAGGCGATTGAGCGGCTGCGCTTCTTGCTCTGCAGGTCGGCCAAGCGCACGGAAAAGCGGGACGTGACGGCAGTGAGAATGTCCTGGATGGTCACCATGCTTCTCTTCTCGGCTGGTTCGGTGCCCAGTGCCTCCTGGGCCAAGGGCAGGGCGATCGAGCAGTCAGAGACCTGCGCAAGCATGCTTACCTTTGCGATTGCCCCTTCCAGTTCGCGGGTGTTTGAGTCGATTGCGCTAGCGATGAAGCACGCCACGTCGTCGGGTAACTGAGTGTTTCGCAGGCGGGCCTTCTTGTGGACGATGGCCAGGCGGGTCTCGTAGCAGGGGCGGTCAATCTGAGCAACTAAGCCCCAGTGGAAGCGGCTGACCAAGCGGTCTTCCAGGCCGGCTATGTCGCCGGGGCCGCGGTCGCCGGAGATTACGATCTGTTTGTGATCTTGGTATAGCGTGTTGAATGTGTGGAAGAACTCCTCCTGGGTCTGCTCGTGGTTGGCCAGGAATTGGATGTCGTCGACGGCCAGCACGTCCACGTGGCGATAGCGGTAGCGGAACTTCTGGATTTCCCCTTTTTCCACCGCCTGGATGAAGTGGTTTACGAACGTTTCGCACGAAAGCAAGCAAATACTCGCGGCGGGGTTGTCAGCCAGCACCTTCCAGCAAATAGCGTGCATCAGATGGGTCTTACCCAGCCCCACGTTACCGTGGAGGAACAGCGGATTATACGTCGTACCGGGCGACTCGCTGATGGCCATCGCCGCCGCGTGGCCGAGTCGGTTGCAGGGCCCGGTGACGAACGTGCCGAACGTGTAGTCTTCTTGAAAATGTGATGTGGTTTCGTCGTGGGCCGGTTTGTTTTCCGGCCCATGCGTGTCCCGTTGGTCTTTGCGACCCGTGGCATCGGCTACGAAGCATACCCCGATGAGGCATCCGGTGGCCGTCTGGGCCGCATCGGTGAACAGCGGCACGGCGTTGCGCTGGCAGTACTGCTGTTGCCGTTTGTCGGGGACATGGATTTCAAGGAGGCCGTTATCCAACGCCACTGGCTGTAGTTCGGTGAACCAGGGACGGATGATGTGGCCCCCGGTAGCTACGACCTGCTGGATAATTCGCTGCCATAATTCGCGATCAACGGTCGCCATCGATTAGGAACCTTTCCGGGCGCGACACAAAGGCGCCGAAAATGTCTGTTGCTCCCATGGATTTGCCCGTGCCGATCTTGAACATCTTTGCCTTCCGTGGCGGGGACGTGCTGCATCCAAAGATTCGGTTATCACCCGGGCAACAGGAGATTCTATCGCGTGAAGTGTGTACGTCAAAGCGAAAAAATCTTTGCGGATGCTTTACGGCTGCCGTCGTCGTCCGAAGGAACATGGTGGTAGCAGGATAACCGCCGGAAAACTTTTCTCGCAGGAGGGGAAAAGAATCTTGTGCGTGCTTCTCGGGCAGCGGGGCACGGGAATTGCAGGTAATCCTGTTTGCCCCCTGCGCAGGCAGAGCGGCCGGGGTCGCCACGGATCAGTTGAACTGCGGCGTGGTCTGCGAGGCCACAGCGGGCGGCGTTTCGGGCTTGGGCTTTCGGGCGTACTTGCGCCGCGAGGCGCCGTTGCGGGCGCTGATTCGCTTGGGGCGCAGCAGGAGGTTCTCCTGGCCCAGCAGTACGGCGAGTTTATCGGCGAGGCTGCGGGACGGCTGCAGTGACCATCGTTTATTGCCGCGGATTGTAACCAGCGCGTCACCCGGCGCACTTGGGCGGAGTTCAAAGAACACCGGACAATTGCCCCGGTGGTTTGAGAGGATACGCCCGAGGTGGTTGAGCAGGGTCTGGTTGAGTCCGCCCGGCGGGAGGCGAAGCAGCACCGACCCGGTCAGTTCCTCCACGGCGCTGTCGATGGGGATTATCTCGTCGACGATAATTTGTATCCGTTCGTTTCTGCGGTCCGCCGTCCCGGTCAGGAAGACGAGTTTGTCCGTCTGGAGGTGCTCGGAAACCTTCTCGTAGGTCCTGGGGAAGACTACAGCGTCACATTTGCCGGTAAGGTCTTCCAGGGTTGCCATGGCCATCTTGTCACCCCTCTTGGTGGTTGTTTGGCGGACCGCTGCGACCAAGCAGCCGATAGTTACCGAAGCGCCCTGGGCGACTTGCTCCGCTTGCCCCAACGAAAAGTCCTGCGGCGTGGTCAGGCTGGTTAGTTCTCGCCCGTAGCGCACCAGGGGGTGGGAGGTGATGTAAAATCCCAGCGTTTCTTTTTCGGCTGCGAGAAGTTGAGCCTCCGACCAGGGTTCCACATTGGGGAACCGCGCGGCGGCCGGCTTGTTCTGGCCGGTGCTGAAGGCGTCGAAGAAATTCATCTGACCGCTTTTGCGGTTTACGGTGGCGGCCTGGCCCAGGTCGATGGTGTGGTCCAGCGCGGCGGTCATCGCCGCGCGGTGGGCGCCCAGGGAGTCGAACGCGCCGCACTTGATAAGAGCCTCGATGGTGGCTCGGTTTGCCACTCGCAGGTCGACGTACTCGCAGAAGTGATACAGGTTCTCGAAGTGATTGACTTCCTTGCGGGCGGTGAGGATCGCCTCTACGGCCTTGTGCCCGACGCCCTTGACGGCCGCCAGCCCGAATCGCACGCTCTGACCGTCTACCGTGAAGTCGTTGTCGCAGGTGTTGATATCCGGCGGGGCAATCTTTATGCCCATCCGGGTCGCCTCGGCCATGTACTGAACCACCTTGTCGGTGTCGTCGGACTCGAACGTGAGGGTAGCGGCCAGAAACTCCCGCGGATGGTGCACTTTGAAGTACGCGGCCTGATAGGCTACGATCGCGTACCGTGTGGCGTGGGCCTTGTTGAAGCCGTATCCGGCGAATTCCAGAATAAGATCGAACAGGCGGCTGGCGTCCTGTTCGCTGATACCGTTTTCCTTCGCCCCGTCGATGAAGTTCGGTCGCTCGGCCGCCAGAGCCTTACCTCTTTTTTTCGAGATTGCCTTGATCCCCGACAGCGCGCGGTTCAGCGGCAGTTTGCCCAGGCGGTTGAGCACCTGCATGACTTGCTCCTGGTAGGCCATGATGCCGTAGGTCTCCAGGAGAATGTCATCGACCAGCGGGTGTACCGAGGGAATCTCTTCGGCCCCGCTCTTGCGCGAGCAGTAGGTGGGAATTAGTTCCATCGGCCCGGGCCGGTACATGGCGTTGGCGGCGATCAGGTCATCGATCCGCTCCGGCTGCATCTGCCGCAGGACGCCCTTCATTCCGTCGGACTCAAACTGGAATATGCCGTCGGTGTAGCCGCTCCGGAATAGTTCGAAGACCTCCGGATCGTCAAGGGGGAGTTTTTCGGGGTCAATGTCCTTGCCGGTGCGGGCGCGGACCAGTTCGCGGGCCCGCTTGAGAATCGTGAACGTCCTCAGGCCCAGGAAATCCATCTTCATCAGTCCGACCTTCTCGCAGGTCGGGCCGTCCCACTGTGTGATCACGTCGTCGCTGTCGGCTTGCTTGTACAGGGGGACAACTTGCTCCAGCGGTATCTGGGCCACGATCACGCCGGCTGCGTGTACCCCCGCGTGGCGCGCCAGCCCTTCGAGGCGCCGGCCGTAATCAATTATCTGGGCGACGCGCTGGTCCTGCTGGCAGAGTCTGGCGAGGTCCGGTTCGGACTCTACGGCCCTTTTCAGCGTTATCCCCAACTGATCGGGAATCAATTTGGCAATCTTGTCGACCTCCGGCAGCGGGATGTTGAGCACGCGGCCGACGTCGCGGACGGCGGCCTTGGCCTTCAGCGTTCCGTACGTGATGATCTGCGCCACGTGTCCGTACTTCCGGCGAACGTACTGGATGAGATCGCTGCGGCCTTCCTGGCAGATGTCGATGTCGAAGTCAGGGTCTTCTTTCCGCTGCGGGTCGGTGAAGCGTTCGAACAGCAGGCCGTATTGCAGCGGGTCCACGTCGGCGATGCCCAGCGCGTAGCCCAGCAGGGTAGCTACGCCGCTGCCGCGCGCCGAGCAGGGAATGTTGTTCGACCGGGCATATTGGACGAAATCGTGAACGATTAAGAAGTACGAACTGTAGCCCTTGTCCTTGATGACCTTCAATTCGCGCTCGAGGCGCTGCTTGTAGTCCTCGGGCACCTCCTGGCCGTCGAACCGCGCCTGCAGGCCGGCCCGGGCCTGTTGTTGGAGGTACTCATCCGGCGGTTGCCCGTCGGGGGTTTGAAACACCGGCAGGTACTTGGTCTTGAAGTCGAGTTTCAGATTGCACATCTCGGCGATCTTGAGGGTGTTGTCGGCGGCCTCCGGCCAGGCGCGCAGCGCATCGCGCATCTCGGACGGGCTCTTGAGATACATGCCCGGCGGATACTCCAGGGCCCCTCCCTGCTCCAGCGTCGTGCCCGTTGAAATGCACGTGAGCACCTCGTGGGCGGGCTTGTCTTGGCGGGTGAGAAAGTGAACATCGTTCGTGCCGACCAGTCCCACGCCGAGATCCTTCGCCAGAGCCGCAAGGGCTGGGTTGATCCTGTCCTGATCGGCTAGACCTTGGTTCTGGATCTCAATGAATAGGCGGTCGGGGCCGAAGATATCGCGGTATTCCGCAGCGATCTTGTGCGCCCGTTTGGGCTGGTTGCTCAATAAGGCCGCCGGCACCTGGCCGCTGAGACATGCAGTGGAGCAAATCAGGCCCTCGTTAAGTTCCGACAGTAGTTCGCGGTCGATGCGAGGGCGGTAGTAAAACCCCTCGAGGTACGCCTGCGACGACAGCTTCATCAAGTTGTGCCAGCCTGTGTCGTTCATCGCCAGCAGGAGCAGATGGCGGGCGGCCGCGCGCTGATTGCCCGTCGACCGGTCATGACGGGTGGTTGGCGAAATGTACGCCTCTATACCCAGAATCGGCTTGATGCCCGCTTTGGTGGCAGCGGCGTAAAAATCGATCGCGCCGAAAAGGTTGCCGTGGTCGGTCAGCGCAATCGCTGATGAGCCTTGGGCCGCAGTGGTCTTGATGAGATCGCTTATGCGGTTGCCCCCGTCCAGAA
>JASLZV010000084.1 GCA_030754715.1 Phycisphaerae bacterium | reverse complement strand
ATTGGCTTCGTCCCAAAGATCGGACATCGACTGCCGCCGTCCAGGCGTTACGTAGTGTCCGTCATCATTTGTGGTTTCGGCGCTTTGGAGGGGTTACTTGAATAGTACCAGGGGGACGATTCCCCGCTCTTCACGCGGCTCTTGAAATCTTCTCCACACCGACTCATAATGCTCCGGTCGTGCTTTCCTCAGCATCGCTTGGGCAATTTCTCTGGTCGATAGATTGAAGGAGCAACAGGATGGGCGCCACTACCGCCTGCATTGCCGGAGAGGAAGTTTATCGTCAATGGCAGGCCGGCAGCATCCGCGGAACATCCCTGGGCTCTCGCCAAACCCCCTTCGGGCCCAGCGGAGACCTTTTCCTGGTGGAAGGCGAAGGCCAGCCGTTCTACCTCCTGCCACGTTACGGCGTGGGCATGGGCAAGACGGCCCCCAGCCGGATCAACTACCGCGCGAATATCTACGCCCTGAAAGACATGGGCACCCGGTGCATCCTGGCCTGGGGCTCGGGCGGGGCCATCACGCATTCCTTCGCCGTTGGCGACATCGTGATCCTCAACGACTTGATCGACCAGACTCGCCTTCGAATTGGGACATTCTTCGAGAACTCACCACTGGGGTTCCTTCGCCAGTTCCCGGTGTTCTGTCCATCTATGCGGCGGGTTGTCGCAGAGGTGTTACACGACATGAAACTCGTCTATCACGGCACCGGCACAGCGGCTGTCACCGAAGGCCCCCGTCTGGAAACGCCCGCCGAGGTCCGCTGGCTGACCTCCATCGGTGCCGAAGTGGTCACCCACACCTTTGTCCCGGAGGTCTTCCTGGCCCGGGAACTCCAAATGTGCTACATCGGGGTCTGCTACGTGGTCAACTATGCCGAAACGGGCAGCCGCCAGCCGCCGTTCATCGGCGGGGGGCTTTTCGCCGCCCTGGACCCCAACGCCGGCAACAATCGCCTCGCGGGCGTGCTGGGGTCTATCACCCAAATCGCCTCAAACGTCGCCGACGCCCTGGAAAAGACCGACGCCAACTGCGAGTGTGCCCGGACGCTCGCCCACTACACCAAAGAGTATAACCTCGGCGATGACTGGCGAACGTGGTTCGATAAAGTGCAATAGACAATGTAGCAACCAACCATAGCGCCGCGATCTTCCAAGGTGGCTGCGTTTCCCCAAAGAACAAATCTTTCCTCATTGCTCTTGGTTTGTCCAACGAGGCACACGCCCTCCACGAACAACGAAAACACCCGGGCTTAGAGGTTATCCAAGAAGTGGCCAAGTTTGTGTTTCTTGGTCCGCAGGTAGTCACGATCGCCCTCGTGGGCGGGAATTTCCAGCGGCACCCGTTCGACAATATCCAGCCCGAAGCCCTCCAGCCCGTATATCTTCCGAGGGTTGTTGGTCATGATTTTAAGTTTGGTCAGCCCTAAGTCGCGAAGGATCTGGTTTCCGATGCCATAGTCGCGCCGGTCGGGCTCGAAGCCTTGATGCGTGTTGGCCTCCACGGTATCCATTCCCTGTTCAATCTGAAGTTTGTAGGCGCGGAGTTTGTTGATCAGCCCGATACCGCGGCCCTCCTGGCGGACGTATACAACGGCGCCTTTACCCGCCTCGGCTACGCGGCATAGTGCCGCCCGCAATTGCGGACCGCAGTCACAGCGAAGCGACCCCAGCACGTCACCGGTGAGACACTCGCTATGCACGCGTACAAGAACGGGCTCTTCGTGCATGATAGGCTTGCCCCGACGGTCCAATTGTCCCACGCCCCCCATGCACAGGGCCAGGTGCGGCTCAGGGTCCACCACTGAGGCGTAGGCAATCAGATGGAATCTCCCGGAGTCCAGGGGCAAGTCGATCTCGACGGCACGTTCAATCAGGCGGTCGGTCCGCAGGCGGTAGCGAATGATATCGTCCACTGAGCACATCTTGAGGTCATGCTTCCAACAGAATCTGACCAGGTCGTCGTGGCGAGCCATCGTGCCGTCGTCGTTCATGATCTCACAGATCGCGCCCATCGGCGTCAGGCCGGACAGCCGGGCCAGGTCCACCGCGCCTTCGGTTTGTCCGGCCCGCACCAGCGTCCCGCCCTGACGGGCGCGCAGCGGATGCATGTGCCCAGGACGCACCAGATCCGACGGCTGGCAATCCTGGCGGCAGGCCACCTGGATCGTCCTGGCGCGGTCGGCAGCCGAGATGCCGGTCGTCACGCCGGTGGCCGCGTCAATCGAGACGGTAAACGCGGTACCCAGCGGTGAGGTGTTGTCAATGGTCTGCAGCGGCAGGGCCAGTTTGTCCGCCTGCGCGTTGGTCATCGGCAGGCATATCTGTCCACGGGCGTGCTTGGCCATGAAGTTGATGATTTCCGGTGTTACCTTTTCCGCGGCACAGACCAAGTCACCCTCATTCTCACGCGATTCGTCGTCGATCAGGACAATCATCCTGCCGAGTCGCAACTCTTCCAGGATTTCTTCGATGCTATCCGTCATAGCTTGGTTATCCGTCGCCGGTGTTCATTGGAGGCCCCGGCAGCCGCAGTCGGTATCTCAGGCAACAAGGTTAGTTTCGCTCCTTCCTGTTGCCCGCCCGCTTCAGATCGGTGCGGAAGAACCACGCGCCGACCAACAAAATGGCCCCCAGTGGGAAAGCGGCAATCACCAGGGCCTTTTGTACAGTGCGATCGTACAGGAACCCCTGTCCAACCAACGACGGTTGTTCCCCGCTATTCATGGTCGCCACCACGGAGCCCAATACCAGCAGCAGAATCCCCGTCACCGTCAGCAGCGGAACCATAATGCGCTTGAACTGCTCGGCGTGGATATAACGACTCTGCTTCATCAGGGCCGAGGCACGGGCCTTGCGGGCGGCATCATCTTCCACCGTGCGCTGGCTCGGCGGCACCTCGAAGCCTCCAGCCGCCTGTCCATCCGGCATGCCCGATTCCTGACCGTTCGCCAGCGCTGCCAGAGCGTCAACAGCCGCCGGGGCGGACGGGAAAGCCTGCCCTGTTGCAAGCACATCCAAGGCTTCAAACGTGTCCGGCG
Organism: Phycisphaerae bacterium; assembly: GCA_030754715.1. Lineage (GTDB taxonomy): Bacteria > Planctomycetota > Phycisphaerae > SM23-33 > SM23-33 > JASLZV01. Next base: position 4,242 of record JASLZV010000084.1, on the reverse strand, counting down.
TTCCCGCACCCTCGGCGGCCTGTTCATCCGGCGCAGCCGGTTCCTGCCCACCAGCCATCGCCGCCAGGGCATCAACGGCCGCGGTGGCGGGAGCCGCCGAAGACACATCGAAAACTTCTCCCGCATCCGGTGCCTCGGCATCTTCGGTGGCTGGTTTATCCGATGTGGCCGCTTCCTGCTCGCTGTCCACAGCCCCGGCGCTGTGATCCTTCATTTCCTCGGGTTCGGCCATAAACTTACTTCCTCGTTCCCCGGATATCACCTCATTATAATACAACAAGTCGCTATAATCGCCCAGTCTTTTCAGTCTGTCCTATCGGAGCACCGCCATGGATGTGCGAGAACCATGTCGTGCAGGCACGTTTTACGACGCATCCGCCTCGTCTTGCCGCCGCCAAGCCACTACTTTGATAGAATCGGCCGACCTGCCCGACAACCTCGACCCGTCCCCACTCGGCGGGCTGGTGCCGCACGCCGGGTGGGTCTATTCGGGACGGCTGGCCGCTGGAACCTTCAAGGCACTGGCCGCTGCCCGGCCACAGGCACTGAAGACCATAGTCCTTTTGGGCGCAGACCACACCGGCACAGTGCGACGAGGCGAGGTGTACGACCGCGGCGCATGGCGCACGCCACTGGGCCTGGCAGAGATTGACGAGGAGGCCGCCAGAGCCCTGGTGGAATTCGGCGGGCCTTTCCGCGCCAATCAGGCCGCCCACGACTACGAGCATTCCATCGAGGTGCAAATTCCACTGCTTCAGGTGCTGTGCGCCGAAGCGAAGATCGTCCCGGTGGCCGTGCCGCCCACCGAATTGGCCGTAGAGATTGGGCAGGGAATCGGCGAGGCGATGGAGCGGCTTTCACGTCCGTTTACAGTGGTCGGCAGCACGGACCTCACACACCACGGCGGGCACTTCCCATCGCCGGGCGGTCAAGGCGAACAGGGCGTAAAATACTCTGTGCAAAACGACCGCCGCATGCTGGACCTCATCGAGGCGATGAAGGCTGAAGAAGTCATTGCCGAGGCACACCGGCAACAGAACGCGTGCGGCGCAGGCGCCATTGCCGCAACCATCGCCGCATGCAAAGCCATGGGCGCAAAGGTCGGGCGATGTCTTACGTACACAAACTCCTATGAGGTCATGAAGGAACTGTCGCCAGACATGCAGGACTACACCACCGTCGGCTACGCCTCAGTGATCTTCACATAGCGCCCAGACTGTATATCCAGAAGACTTTTTCTTGTGCTTGGCAACGGTCCCCTGGAGATCGCCGCGTAGAAACAATCACACCACCCTCGTTCATCTATTTTCTATCGGCGCCGTTTGTCCCACCGCGGCAGATCGACCGGTCGCCGAACCGCTCGGTAATCCGGTCCATGGCCTCATCGATGCGCTCCTGGCCGGTCCGCTGAGGGTCCGGAAATAACGTCTCTTGAAGACCTTCGCGCCCGGTCAGTTGCGACGCGGTCATACCCAACAACCGCAGCGGTCGGCGATGCCGGGCAGCCCATTTATCCAGCAGCCGGCGGACCCCCCGCCACAGCACCTCCGTAATGTTGGTGGGCTCGGTCAGCGTAGCCGACCGCGTGATCGTGGTAAAGTCAACGTACCGAAGTTTCAGTGTGACGGAGCGGGCCTTGAGCCCCCCGCGCCGCAGGCGGCGGGCCACTTGCTCGGTCTGGTTCAGCAGCACCCTGATCAGTTCATCCATATCCTCAATGTCGGCCGCGAAGGTCTGCTCTCGCCCGATGCTCTTGGTCCGGCTGTCGGGCACAACAGGGCGACAGTCGATCCCGTTGGCCAAGCAGTGATAGTGGTCGCCCACCTGCCCGAACCGCTCGCGAAGCAACTCCACCGGGGCAAGGCGCAGTTGGCCGATGGTGTGGATGTCGAGGCGCCGGAGGCCCTTGGCTGCCGCCGGGCCCACGCCCCACAGCCTCTCGATCCCCAACGGGTCGAGCACATCACGGATGTGATCTTTGGTGATGACCACCAGGCCATCCGGCTTTCGCAAGTCGCTGGCGAGTTTGGCCAAGAATTTGTTCGGCGCCACGCCCACGCTGGCCGTCAGGCCGAGACGACCGCGAATCCGCTGCTTGATCTGCTTGCCGATCTCAGGCGCCGGACCCAGCAGCCGCTCGCAGCCGGAAACATCCAAAAAGGCCTCATCAATGCTCAGCGGCTCGATCATCGGTGAGAACTGCTCCAAGATGTCGAGCACCTGCTCGCTGACCTGGTGGTACCTCTGCCCGCGGACCTGCAGGACGACGGCGTGAGGGCACCGCCGCACAGCCGTGGCCATCGGCATCGCCGAGTGGCAACCAAAAGCCCTCGCCTCGTAACTGGCGGTCGATACCACCCCCCTTGCCTTGGGGTCTCCCCCGACCAGCAGCGGCTTGCCCCGAAGAGCAGGATTATCCAGTCTCTCCACCGCCGCGAAAAACTCATCCATGTCTACATGTATAATCCATCGGCTCATCCCCCATAGCATACTATATCGGTAATCGGGAATTGATAACTCATAACGAATAATCGGTAACTGGCAACCTCTAATCAAGATGCGACACCGTTTCTCCGCCCGAGGCGGTTCCGGTCCCAGATGTTCCATCTTCCCAACTCCCGCCAAATCACCATAATGGGATTCTTGCATCGGAGAACGCTCATGGACAGACTAATGGTGGGTGTTTCGGGTGTACGGGGAACCGTCGGGCGCACGATGACCTCGCGCGTAGCCCGCGAATTCGGCTGCGCGTTCGGCACGATGCTGGGCGCGGGCAAAACGGTGGTCCTCGGGCGCGACACCCGCCAATCCGGCCACAGGCTGCGAAGCGCCGCAGTCGCCGGGCTGCGGGCTACCGGCATAAGCGTGATCGACCTGGGAATTGTCTCCACGCCGGGGGTGGCCCTGATGACCCGGCATCGCCATGCCGACGGCGGGGTGGTGGTCACCGCCAGTCACAATCCAGATGAATACAACGGGATCAAGTTTCTTCAACCTACCGGTACGGGCCTGACCGCAGACGAGGCCGCAAGGCTCAAGGCTATCTGGGAATCGGGGCAATTCACGCTGGCCGGCACAGCAGCCCAGGGCGGCGAGTTCCATGACGAAACCACCCACAGCCGCCACGTAGAGGCGGTCCTGGGTATCTGCGACGCCAGGAGCATCTCAACCGAGCGGTTCAAAGTGGTTCTGGACAGCGTCAACGGCGCCGGGTGCGTAGTCACCCCCATGCTGTTGGACAAGTTGGGTTGCCAAGTCATGCATCTCAATGAAAGCCCTGACGGCCAATTCGCCCATCCGCCCGAGCCGGTCGAGGTCAACTTGGCCGAGTTGTGTGACGCGGTTCGCACACAGGGCGCGGCAGTCGGGTTCGCCCAGGATGCCGACGCGGACCGGTTGGCCCTCGTGGACGAAAACGGAAAGTTCGTCGGCGAAGAGTACACCTTGGCACTGGCGGCGGCGTTCGTACTGCGCCATCGTAAGGGCGACATCGCCACGAACCTGGTCACCTCTCGGATGGTCGACGACATCGCCACCTCCGTCGGTTGCCGCGTGGTCCGCACCCCCACCGGCGAGGCAAATGTTGTTGAGGGGATGAACCGGGAGGGCTGCATCCTCGGCGGCGAGGGCGGCGGCGGTGTTATCGAACCGCAAGTCGTGCCCGTGCGAGACAGCCTTGTCGGCATCGCATACGTGTTGCAATACATGGCCGAGACGAATCAAACGCTCAGCCAATTGGTGGCCGCCATTCCCCGCTATGTGATGCGCAAGAGCAAGTTCCCCTGCCCCGCCGCCGCGGTCGACAAGGTGGTGGATGCGACTCGCAAGGCGATGGCCTCCCGCGAGGCTGCCAGGTTCAACGACGCTGACGGGCTGCGGGTGGACCTGCCCGAAGGATGGTTCTGTGTCAGGGCCTCCAACACCGAGCCGATTATGCGGATCATCGCCGAGGCCCTCAACCAGGACGACGCCGAAGCCCTGGTCGCTGAGGTCAGAAAAATCGCTGACACCGTGATTGGCGAGCAGTAAGCCGAAATGCTGAAAGCCGATCGCTGAGAACCAAGAACAAGAGCGGCAACCAACAACTTGTCGTCGATTGCCGCTTACGGGTTATCCGTCACTGGTCACCAGTCACGAATTACCAGTCACGAATACCAATTACCAACTCCTACGCGCTTTCCTTCTTGACCTTCCTGGCCGTGAAGAGTGACGCCTCTACCCGCCCGGCCACCATGTCGGCCG
>JASLZV010000083.1 GCA_030754715.1 Phycisphaerae bacterium | reverse complement strand
CGACGGTACGGGGGTGATCGCCGGCAAGAAACTCCGCCCGATGCTGGAGTTGGCCGGGATTCAAAACCTGTTGACCAAGGCCTACGGTTCGACCTCGCCCAAGAATCTTCTGAAAGCCGCCCTGGATGCCCTGAAGAAGTTGCGGACCACCGAAATAGTGAGCGCCCTGCGGGGGGTGAAGATAGCATGAAGCTGGACGAGATCATTAGTGAAGCGGGCAAGAGCAAGTCCCGCAGGCGGTTGGGCAGGGGCAACGGTTCGGGTCACGGCAAGACCGCCGGGCGCGGGCACAAAGGGCGGGGGCAGCACGCCAGTACAGTCAAGCGCCTGGGCTACGAGGGCGGACAGAACCCCGCCATTGCCCGTCTGCCGAAGCGCGGCTTCAGCAACGCCCGATTTCGAACGGACTATCAGATTGTAAACGTAGCCGACCTGGATCGGTTCGACGGAGGGGCGTGTGTGGATGCCGAGGCGATGGCTGCCGCGGGACTTATCGACGAGCCGGGTGATCTGGTCAAAATTCTCGGCAACGGCGAATTGACAAAGAAACTCACTGTGGTGGCCTCGAAGTTTTCCGGGGCTGCGGCTGAGAAGATTGTGCGGGCCGGCGGGACGGCCAAGGCGGATCAGGAACAGGGATAGACGAAGCAGGGTTTACCGGACGGTTTTGAAATGGCTTTTCGGTGGTTCAGAAATCTTGTCGGCTTGATTCTCACGGCGCTGGCGCTGTGGTTGATCATCGGCGGTGTAACCGAGGTCGTCGAGGCGATTCGCGATCAGCACGGGGCGGCCGTGGTAATCACCAGCATGATGAAGGTCTTTGGAGGCCTTGTGGTCCTCGGGATGTACTTCTGGGCGCTGTGGGCCGAATCGCGAATCAAACAGGTGATGGAGAATATTTTTTCCATTCCCGAACTTGTGAAGAAACTGGCGTTTTCACTGGGGCTGCTTTGCATCTACCGGATAGGTTTCCACGTGCCCCTGGCGGGGCTGGATCAGAGCCAAATGGTCAGGTGGGGTCAGGCTGAAGGAAACATTTTTGCCCAGGCCCTGGCACAGGCCAGCCTGCTGACAGGGGGTAATTTTCAGCGGTCGAGTTTGTTCGGCCTGGGGATTATGCCTTACATTTCCGCGTCGATTATTTTTCAACTTCTGGTGACGGTTGTTCCGGCCTTGGAGAAGTTGCGTAAGGAAGGTCCTGCCGGTCAGCGCAAGATTCAGGAATATACGCGGTACGCCACGGTGTTTTTGTGCGTGGTCCAGGCGGTGTTCTGGATGAAAGTGATGCGCTCCAACAGGCTGCTGTACGTGGATTATCAGAACTCCACGGGAGTGTTCTTTATGGGCGTGGCGGGCCTGACGGCGGGGACCATCTTCCTGATGTGGCTGGGGGAGCAGATTGACGAATACGGTATCGGCAACGGCATCAGCCTGATTATCATGGCCGGGATCGTGGTGCGGCTGCCTGGTGCGGTTAAGCAGTTGAGCAGCATGACGGACCTGAGTTTGTCGGGCTCGACCGGTGCCGAGTCGCTCGGTCTTCTGCATATACTGTTCATGGCGGGGGCGTTCGTGTTCGTGGTGGCCGGTGCGATCCTGATTACCCAGGGCCAGCGGCGCATCCCGATTCAGCAGGCCAAACACACGCGTGGGCGGCGGGTGTATGGCGGGCAGAGACAGTACCTGCCCCTGCGGGTGAACCACGGTGGGGTGATGCCGATTATCTTCGCCAGTTCGCTGATGATCTTCCCGAACATGTTGTTCGGTTGGATTCACGGTACGTGGCGAAACGACGTCACACTGACGTTGGCCGGCGCGTTTAAAATGGACAGTTACACCTACGCGGTGTTCTACGTGGCGATGATCTTCTTTTTCGCGTTCTTTTGGACGACGGTGCAGTTCCGTCCGAAAGAGATGGCCGAACAACTGCGCGAATATGGTAGTTTCATTCCGGGTCTCCGTCCCGGGCGGCGAACGGCCGACTATCTCGAGCGCGTGATGGAGCGGATCACGTATTGCGGTGCGGCGTTCCTAGCGGCGATTGCGGTGATTCCGATGGCGGTGAGCAACCTGGCGGGCGTACCGCCTAACATATCGACCTTCCTGGGCGGCACGGCGCTGCTCATCATCGTCTCAGTCGCGCTGGACCTGGTGCAGCGCATCGAGGCGAATCTGGTTATGCGCAACTACGACGGCTTCCTGGGCGGAAGTTCGCGGAGAAAGAGAGTCTACCGTTGAGAATTGTACTGATGGGACCTCCTGGCGCCGGTAAGGGCACGCAGGCCCAGCGCCTGGGCAAAGAGTTCGGCATGGTGCATCTGTCGAGCGGGGAGATCTTTCGCGAGGCCAAGGCCGTTGGGTCCGAACTTGGGAGAAAACTGGCCCGATACATGGACGCGGGTGAACTGGTGCCCGACGAGATCGTCGTGGAGATAATGGCCGACGCCGTCGGCTGTGTTGACGGCGGGCTGCTGCTTGATGGGTTTCCTCGCACGGTGGTCCAGGCCGAGGTACTCGATGCGCAGTTGTCCAAGATGGGCAAGCCTCTGGATGCGGTGGTGGTGATGACAGCCGACACCGACGTGATTGCGGCGCGCATCACGGGGCGGAGGGCTTGCCCCCGCTGCGGGCGCGGCTACCACGTGAAGTTCATGCTGCCGGTGCGAGAGGGTTTCTGTGACGACTGCGACACCGTCGAACTGATACAGCGCAGCGACGACAGCGAGGCGTTGGTCCGCCAGCGGCTGGAAGCGTATTACGTCCAGACGCAGCCGGTGGTCGACTATTACCGCGGCCGGGAGTCGCTGTTGAAGATTGAAGTGGACGGTAACCGCGAAGCAGACGACGTGGCGGGCGAGGTGATACTGGCCCTGGGGTCCCTGGCCAGGGACTAGAAGGGCTCAGGTGTGGCGATTAAACTCAAGAGCGTTGAGCAGATTGAACGAATGTGCCGGGCCGGGCGGGTTGTCCGGTTGGTGCTGGATCGCCTGTGCGAACTGGTCGCACCGGGCGTAACAACCGAAGAACTGGACGCCGAGGCCGAGCGCCTTTGCGACGAGCGCGGCGGCAAGTGCCTGTTTAAAGGTGTGGCGGGCCGGGGCGGCGCGGGACCGTTTCCCGGTTCCATCTGCGTTTCGCTCAACGAGCAGGTCGTCCACGGGATTCCTTCCCGAGATGTGATGATCCGCGAGGGCGATATCGTGGGCGTCGATTTCGGCGTGGCGATGGACGGGTGGTGCGCCGACGCGGCTGAAACGTATATGGTCGGGCAGACGGATGACGATGTTCGCCGGCTGGTCGAGGTTACGCGGAACTCCCTGGAAATAGCCGTGGGCATGTGCGGCCCGGGGCGGAAGTGGTCGCACGTGGCCGCAGCGATGCAGGGCTATATTGAGTCCGAGGGGTTCTCGGTGGTTCGGGAGTTTGTCGGGCACGGCATTGGGGTCGAGATGCACGAGGACCCGAAGGTGCCTAACTTTGTCTCGCCGGATCTGAGAAGGTCGGACATTAACCTTGAGGCGGGGTTGGTCCTGGCGGTTGAGCCCATGGTCAACATGGGCTCGCCGGAGGTGAAATACGCCTCGGACGGGTGGACGGTGGTTACGTGTGATTCCAAGCCGTCGGCCCACTTTGAGCATACGTTGGCCATTACGGCTGACGGGATAACGGTGCTGACGGACGGCAAATAGCCGGAAGACCGATTGACCGCCGGATCAGGTGGTCTATTACGGTTTACGGATTTGCTTTTGCCGCGTAGAGTAGAGCGGGTTTTCCCGCAGCCGCCGGCCCGATGAGATAATTGTCAGACAGGTGCAACGATGAAAGTTCGAGCGTCAGTCAAGAGAATGTGTGAGAATTGCAAGATCATCCGGCGCAAGGGTGTCGTGCGGGTGATCTGCACCAATCCCAAGCACAAGCAGCGTCAGGGATAGGTTTTATTCCGCCTGCTCGTCCGGCGGTTGTTGAATGAGCAGGCCTGTAAGGAGAACGGCCCATGCCGCGTGTGGCAGGTGTTGACATTCCGAACGACAAGCCGACGTTGTACGCGTTACGATATATCTACGGCGTGGGGATCGAAACTGCCCGGGACGTATGCCGGAAGGCGGGCGTTGAGCCCATGATCCGCGCGAAGGAACTCAACGAGGAGCAGTTGTCGAAGATTGCAGCGATCCTGGAACAGGATTATATGATCGAGGGTCAACTGCGCCGGCAGGTGCAGCAGAATATAGCGCGCCTGCGGGACATTGTGTGCTATCGTGGTCTTCGGCACCGCCGCGGGATGCCGGTTCGCGGACAGCGTACCAAGACAAACGCCAGGACGCGCAAGGGCCCCCGCAAGACGGTGGCCGGCAAGAAATCGGTCAAGGAGATGCGATAAGGCATGGCCCAGGCACGCAAGACCAAACAGATCCGCAAGGGTGTTGGCAAGGGCATCGCGCACGTCCGCGCGACCTATAACAACACACAGATTACGATCACAGACCTCAACGGCGATGTGCTTTACAGCGCCTCGGCCGGTACGATCGGCTTTAAGGGCAGCCGCAAGAGCACGCCCTTTGCCGCCCAGCGGTCGGCCGAGACGGCTGCACAGGCGGTGCGCAAGATGGGCGTCGTTGAGATCGAGGTGCGCGTCAAAGGGCCCGGAAGCGGACGGGAGAGCGCCATCCGCGCCCTGGAAGGCGCCGGGCTTAAGATCGTGTCCATCGAAGACGTCACTCCGATCCCGCACAACGGGTGTCGGCCGAGAAAGAAACGGCGCGTATGATCGAAGGATACACCATGCAGACAGGAGCGTGGACCTTATGGGACGTTACACGGGCCCTACCGACAGACTGAGCCGCCGCGAGGGCATCAACCTGATGCTCAAAGGCGCCCGCAGCGAAAGCGGCAAGGTGGAGCGGCGGATGCAGCCGCCGGGGATGCATAACTGGCGCCGCGCGCGCGGCAGCGAGTACCGGCTTCGCCTGCGCGAGAAGCAGAAGGTCAAACGCTACTATGGCGTGCGGGACCGGCAATTCATGAACCTGTTTCACCAGGCCAGGCGCATGAAGGGCGACACGGGCGCAGCGATGCTGAGCCTGCTGGAGCGCCGTCTGGATAACGTGATTCACAAACTGGGTATGGCGCCGTCCCGCCCCGCAGCGCGCCAGACGATCGCGCACGGGCACGTCTACGTCAATGACCGGCGGGTCAGCATTGCCAGTTACCGCGTGCGGGTTGGCGACAAGATTGCGGCCAAGCCGTCGGATAAATCGCGGGCACTCATCCGCAGCCGCCTGGAAGAGCTCGGCGAGCCGCGGGTGCAGAACTGGCTGAAACTGGATCCGGCCAAGTTGACCGGAGAGATCCTCGCCATGCCCACAAGAGACGACGTGATGATTCCAGTGGAAGAGAACCTGGTGGTGGAGTTCTGCAACCGGTAGTTGTGTTTGACAGTAAGAGTCTCCGACAAAATAAACTCATCGCACCGAGGCCGGACGGCGAACACCCCGGCAGGGCGCAGAGGCATTTTGTTGGAGACCTAAGACCGAACGTGAACCAGAAACCTTTAAGCAGTCCGAATGGACGGGAGCTAGGGTAATGCGAATACGGTGGCGCGGCTTGGAGTTACCCACGCGGATGGTAAACGACCAGGAGATGTCTACCCCGACATATGGGCGGTTTGTCGTGGAACCGTTCGAACGGGGCTTCGGGACCACGGTCGGCAATGCGCTGAGGCGGATACTCCTTAGTAGTCTTGAGGGCGCGGCGGTTACGAACATCAAGATCGCCGGCGCCGACCATGAGTTCACGTCCTTGCCCGGCGTGCTGGAGGATGTCACCGACATCGTTCTGAACGTCAAGACTCTGATCATCAAGAATCACTCGAGCGAGCCCAAGACCATTCGCATCCACAGTGAGGTCAAGGGAGTTATTGCCGCCGAGATGATCGAGGCGGACCCGGCCATCGAGATCATCAATGGAGACTTGATACTGGCGACGCTGACGGACGACGTGAAGTTCGACATGGAAATGGTGGTGCAGACCGGGCGCGGGTACGCGTTGGCGGAGGGACACTACGACCCCGACGCCGACCAGGAACTGGGACGGGTCTATATCGACGCGTCCTTCTCCCCGGTCACTCGCGTGCGATACCGCACCGAAGATACGCGCGTCGGGCAAAAGACCAACTATGACCGCCTGATCCTTGAGATCTGGACCAACGGTACGATTACCCCGGAAATGGCGGTGGTGGAGGCGGCTAAAATCCTCCGCAAGCATCTCAACCCGTTCGTGCAGTACTTCGAACTCGGCGAGCAGATTATTGAGTCGGCCCTGACCGAGGAGCGGGAGGAACTGGACGCCGAACTGCTGAAGAAACTGTCCATGAGCATCCACGAATTGGAATTGGGCGTGCGGAGCAACAACTGCCTGGAGGTTGCCGAAATCGAAACGGTTGGTCAACTGATTAACATAAGCGAGGCTGAACTGTTGAAGATTCGCAGCTTCGGGAAGACCTCCCTTCGCGAGGTGAAGCGAAAACTTCAGGATCTTGACCTGTCGCCCGGCATGAACGTGCGACTGCCGGGGGAGCAGGGCCAGGAGACCGACAAAGGATAGACCATCGCGCGGTCAACAGGATAGACAATGATGCGTCATCGACTAGCCAGAAAACATCTGGGCCGCACGTCCTCCCATCGCATGGCGATGCGGCGGAACTTGGCTGCTGCGCTGATTCAGCATGGTGCCATTCGCACCACCGAGGCCAAGGCAAAGGACGTGCGGCGGTTCGTGGAGAAGCTGATCACCACGGCCCGCAAGAACACGCTCCATGCCCGCCGGCAGGTGCTGGCCACCCTGCGCGACCGCCATATGTACACCTACGACGAAGGCACGAAGAATTACGAGGCCGAGGAGCAGTCCGTGGTGCAGAAGTTGTTCAGTGAGATCGCACCGCGCTATGCTGACCGCCCCGGCGGATATACCCGCATCATCCGCGTGTCCGAGCGGCGGATCGGTGACGCCGGGCAACAGGTGATACTGCAACTGATTACCGAAGAACTCCAGCAGACCCGTGCGGACGGCGCCGGACGGAGCCGCCGGCGCAGGGCGCGTGCGACCAAACGGCACAAAGCCGCCGCCACGGCCGATGTTGCAGAAGGCGCCGCCGAAGAGCGGGACCAGGTGGCAGAACAGCCGCCGACTGAGGAAGCCCTTGAAACCGGGCAAGAGGCGCAGGGGGAGCAAACCCAGGCAGCAGATGAAAAGGGGGCGCCTGTTGAGGAAACCGGCGCCGGCGACAAAGGGTCCGACGCCTAACAACACCGCGAATCAGGCGAATGAGGCCTGATGAGGCGGAATATCTTTTTGGAAAGGCCC